>NZ_JBHINE010000018.1:0-47778 GCF_042194715.1 Bartonella sp. CM120XJJH
GCAAACACAACACCAGACAAAGACGACACCCTTGATCCAAACGCCCCACCAAACGCATGCGACGAAGGAGACGGCGTTATCCATATGGACGAAGAGGATATCAATTAGCAAAAATATCAAAAAATTATAGAAAGTTGCTTGACAATGTAGTGACAATATGAATAATCGAATCAGGTGCCTAAGAAACACCTTAATAGTAAGCGGATTTGGTTACGAAACAAATCTCTTCTCCGCACGTTTAAAGGCTTTGACTCATTGTACGTTACACGCATATAATGATCTTGTCGGGTGTAGTTACGCTATAAAATACCCTTTTGGGAAAAGCATAACGACGGACTTACTACCGTGTTTCTTAGCACCCGGCACTTTTTAAAAGTGTCATTAAGAAACATCTAAATAGTAAGGAATTCTTATGAACACTCTTATAGAAATTAAAGAACAAAATATTGGTCAAGAAACTGTTCAAACAGTTAACGCACGTGAATTACATACGTTTTTAGAAGTCAACTCTAAATTTGCAGATTGGATTGTACGCCGTATTAAAGAATATGGATTTTTGGAAAATCAAGATTATGGTTTTACGTTTCTCAAAAATGAGAAACGTAAAAATGTTATAAGTAAAGAATATCATCTCACCTTAGATATGGCGAAAGAGCTCTCGATGGTTGAGCGCAATGAGAAGGGACGTCAAGCTCGTCGTTACTTTATTGAATGTGAAAAGAAACTAAAAAGTCAATTTGTTGATTATGATGATATACGTTTTGCTTTCCCAAAAGATTGGGATAAAATGTCTCCAACTAAAAAGGCTGTTTACATTTATGGACCTCTCCACATGCATCTTGTCAAAGCCTTTACGTTGGTAGAAGAAAGCAAGCATTACAAAGCCATAATCAAAGAAGCAAAACAAGTCTTAGAAAGATCTGTAGTGAAAGCCGCTTAAGTAAAAAATATGCCTCCCCTCCCCGTTCTCAAAAATGGGGAGGTGGTCAAGATGCTTCTTCTAAAGCCGCTTGTTCCTTACAATTATTTTGGATAGGCGTTAAGCTAATCTGCAAATTTAAAGCACTCAAAACACTGAGAAAAGTAGAAAGCCGTGGGTCGCCTTTATCACTTAAAGAACGATAAAGAGACTCTCTTGATAGCCCTGTATTTTGGGCGATTTTACTCATTCCTTGGTTTTTTGCTATTATACCAAGAGCATGGGCAAGATACTTGCTATCTTTGCTTTCAAGAGCATCTTCTAAAAGAATCCTTTGTGTCTCAGGTGTCTTGAAATATTCACTTGTGTCAAATTTAGTAATTTCCATGTTTCATTTCCTTTACTAATTGGAGAGCTTTTTCGATATCTTTTTGTTGTGTAGATTTATCACCCGCATTTAATAACAAAATGATTTGTTTACCTTGTTTTACAAAATAGATTCTATAGCCAGGACCATGATGTATTTTTAACTCTCCAATTCCACGGAAAAATTTTACATTTCCAAGAAATCCCGTTTCTATTCTTGCTATCCGTTTAACAATATGCGCTTGCGCAATCTCATCTTTTAAAGAATCTAGCCATTTTATAAAATGCTTTGTTTTGTATACTGTAAACATTTGTAACTTATAAGATACAATCATTACAATGTCAAATACATTCTTTTGTTCCCATGAAAAAGCGACATGAAGCTTAACCAAGCTATCTTTCCGAATGGGAAAGATGTCAATTTTTTAATCCAGCTCTGCTTTTTGCGGAGCTTTTTTTATGGAGAAGTAAATGCGAAAAATATCATCAGAAGGACTTGCACTTATTAAACAATGGGAAGGTTTGCGTTTGAACGCCTATAAAGATGCCATTGGGGTATGGACAATAGGTTATGGACATACAAACAGTGCTGGAAAACCTTTTATTTACGAAGGCATGACAATCACTGAAAAGCAAGCAGAAGAACTTCTTTGCCAAGACTTAAGACAATTTGAAAATGTCGTTGAACGCGCTGTTACAGTTTCATTAACGAATGAACAATTCGCAGCGTTAGTGTCCTTTTGTTATAATGTAGGAACAGATGCTTTTTGTAACTCGACACTGTTAAAAAAGCTCAATCAAGGTGAATATGAAGCTGTCCCTGCAGAGCTACAGAAATGGACCAAAGCAGGCGGTAAGCGTTTGCAAGGTCTAGCACACCGGCGTGCGGCAGAAACAGGCTTATGGGCAAAAGGGGCTTATGTTTCCTCCAATTATCAAACAGTAGAAACGCAAGCATCAACGGGGGTTTTCAAAGCAGAAGCTCTTGCACCGATTATTGGCTCTTTTTCAGGTCTTGGTGGTTTGTTAGCAGGAAATGGACCAATCCAATGGGCTTTGGCAACCATTATGATTTTAGCCGCATGTGCTGGTATCTTCTTTGTTGCTAAACGCTTTCAGGAGCACCGCCTATGATCTTATGGATGAAAAGAAATCTGATGATAACAGGTGCGGCTTTAGCCGCTTTTTTTATAATTTTAGCAAGAACTTTTACTCTTGGGAAAAAAGCAGAGCAACAAAAGCAAACAGAAAAGGCTTTAAAAGCAGCCAAAACACGTCTGGAGGTGGAAAGTGAAGTTAATCAAAAAAGTGATGCTGATGTGCGTGCTGCTCTCTCTGATTGGTTGCGCAACAAATAAATATGCTTCTTCTTGTGTTGGCTGGTTGCCAATTTATTTAAGCCGGAAAGATCTGAACGCCATCAGTTCCAATTTAGCAAGAGAGATCTTAAAGCACAATAATCTAGGTCAACGCTTGTGTGGGTGGAAACATGGCTAGAAAAAAAACACAAGACGATATAGAGCTTACAGAAGCAGAAAAAGAAATACTTCAAGAAATCATCATGACCTACAAAAGTGTAAAAGTGATGTCTCGTTATACGAAATGGATTGTACTCATTATACTCTTATTAGCGCTTGATTTTTCACGTATTATGGATGCGTTTGTAAGTATTTTTACACAAAAACCAAATATCCGACTCTAAACATACTCTGAGACGTGCGAAATCCTTTAGAAAATGGTTTCTTAATTTTGCTCGTCTCATGGAGGCGATCAATAATAGCTTTACACATTTAAAACAGTGGTTTTCAAAAAATTAAAAAATTACCCCCTCCCCGCTTTTAAAACGGGGAGATGAATCGTGTTTTAAGCTAAGCAGCTTTTACAATAGGTTTTTCTAAGACCTGTTTTGCCTCTTTAACAAGCATTTTGTAATGTTTGCTCTCTTCTACCAACGTAAAGGCTTTGACAAGATGCATATGGAGAGGTCCATAAATGTAAACAGCCTTTTTAGTTGGAGACATTTTATCCCAATCTTTTGGGAAAGCAAAACGTGTGTCTTCATAATCAACAAATTGGCTTCTTAGTTTCTTTTCACACTCAATAAAGTAACGGCGCGCTTGTCGCCCTTTCTCATTGCGTTCAACCATTGAGAGCTCTTTTGCCATGTCTAGAGTGATGTGGTATTCTATGCTTGGACGACCGCCTTTAGGTTTTACTCTTTTTTGAGTAAAACTCACAAAGTCTTGATTTTCTTGAAAAGAATATTCTTCAATCCGTCGTGAAATCCAATCGTTGAAGCGTATATTAACGTCTAAAAACGTATGTAACTCACGCGCGTTAACGGTTTGAACAGTTTCCTGATCAATGATTTGTTCCGTAATTTCTATAAGAGTGTTCATAGCGAACTCCTAGTTGTTAGATGTTTTTCATTGACACTTTTTATAAAAATGCCGGGTGCTGAAAAACACGGCAACTAGCCCGTCGTTATGCTTTCCCCGTAAAGGGTATTATATGGCATAACCACACCCGACAAAGCTATTATACGCGTCTAGCATACAATGAGTCAAAGCTTTTAAATTGCGGAAGATCAGTTATTTCGGCAACCAATCCGCTAGTTGTTTTAAGGTGTTTTTCAAGCACCTCATTCGACAATAGACACATTGTTATAATCCTGTCAAGCCTCTCCTGATATAAAAGACGCCCATTGTTCCAAGAGAGAGCGCCGTTGCTCTAAAAAGTCTGTCCGCATATAAGCTTTTGTCACTGAACTCCCAACTGTATGTGCAAGAACAGTTTCGGCAATCTCAAATGGTGTTGACGTTGTCTCTGCTATCCAATCCCGTAAGCTTGAACGAAAACCATGGGGACGATAAGTCAAACCACAAACTGTCATATACTTTGCCATGGTGGCATCAGAAATGGGGTTGCCTCTAAGACCAGAAAAGAGAAAACCATTCTTTTCAAAGGGGAGAGTTTTTTCAATAACTCTCAAAGCTTCATCACTTAGTGGCACGCGAAAGTCTGAGACTTTCCCTACAATACCTTTCATGTTTTCTTTTGGTATCGTCCATATATTTTTGTCAATTTGTTCAAGGCGCAAATAGCGCAATGGATATGATCGTGCTCCTGTCAAAATCAATAACTTCAGTGCTAAATTTGAAAGGATCTTATCATCCAAGCTTTGATAAAATGCCGGAACCTCTTGCCATGGCATAGCAGGAATATTTGTTGATGTCGCACGTGGTTTTCCTAAAAGCGCGCGTGCCTTCATACAAGCTTGTAGATCAACATCTAGACCAAGAGCCGCAGCATATTTCAAACAAATATTGATACGGTTAAGTGCTTTTCTTGCCGTATCTGCTTTTTCATGCCAAAGGGGTGCGAGAACATTGCGAATGATATTGGCTGTTAATTTTTCTATAGGTAAATTACCAATGTGTGGAATCACGTGCAACTCTAGTGGAGAAAACCATCGGCCGTTTTTACCTTCATTTTTCAACTCTGCTTTTTTGCTTTCAAAAGCCGCTTTTGCAATTTCTTGAAAAATATTGCTTTGCTGTTTTAAAATAGTCTGTTCTCGAAAGACAATAGGATCATTGCCTTCTTTAAGAATATCACTATAATATCTTGTAAGCTCACGCGCTTCTTTTAAAGAGAGTTTCGTAACAGGACCAAGTCCCATTTCACGGCGCTTATTGTGGTGCGTATAACGAAAAAACCAAGAGCGTGTATTGTCTTTTCGAACATTTAACCATAGCCCTGCCCCGTCACAATATTTACCCTGCGGAGACGTCTTTACGAATGATGCTGATAACCGATGAATCGCCCTCACTTAACGTCCCCTCTCGTCCACCTTTTCAAGCATTGCTCGTCCACCTTTTTGGGTCCACCTTTTAGACCACCTTTAATTTCTGATTTGAGATTTTTTCTTTAATACTTACTTTTTTTATTGAATCATAAAAAGCTATAGACATCAATACGTCCTTGCGCATCTTTACACAATCTGATTCTTGCTAATAAAGCCTGATTCGCTCTCTGGGGGCACCATATGCTTTTTTTGTTCCACCTGTAGTTTATTCATTTTCCGAGCATTTTTAAATTCAGGAGAAGATGGAGCTGGGCGTGAATTAAAAAAACGTGTTATTTTTATCAAATTTCTTTTTTAATGCTTTAAATTCAGCTGATTCCTATCAAGAACAATATTAGAATTTAAGTTTCTAATGAATATACTAACAACTCCATAATATTAGCAAAATTATCCGGTGAGCCATTATTAAAAGAATCAGATAGTTTTTTTAAGTTCTTTCCACAAACATTTTCTTCAATAAAGCCACCTAATGCATCAGCCTTAACTTTAGGAAAGATATAACCAAAGTCTTTTAAAGCTTTAATGCGATAAAGAGTGTGATTATAAAATACATGTGTTTCATTTCTTAAAGCAAATTCTTTTCTTAAAAAAGATTATAGCCTTCTATCTAACAGCATTTTTTGCTGTAAAATTCAAATTATCTATCTGCTCAACTAAAGAACTTTTATTGTTTAGCTTTTGTGCTTTTTTCAAAAAGATGTGGGCTTTCAAGAATAAGTTTTTCTCGTGCTTTTTGTAACTGTTTAATGACTTCATCAATCTTTGATGGAGAACAAAAAGATTCTTGGCTATTCAACAAATGCAGCCTCTCCTTTCCCTCATATAAGCATTGCATCTGAGATTGAAGTATTCTAACTTCTTGAAAAAAAAGACGTCCTGTTTCCTTAAAACCATTATTAAGCGCAAAAAGTTGATCGGAAATGGATAGCAGAATTTGTTTAAAAAAACGCTCATTTTCTTGGCGTTTACGATATTCTAAAATAAGAGCATGGCTTATCTCATCTAACTGTTTTTTTGTAGAATCAATTTGACGCAATAAATTTGGTTTTTCCCCCATATCACCTTTTCTCACCTTCACAAGCATAGCATGAATGTCTAACAACTTAATTGCGGAATGAGATAAATAATCAATAACTGTAGGCGTATTAACATAGCGTTCCTGTGCAATCATCAAAAATCCACCTAATGACTGTTTTTTATATTCATCCCGCTATTTATTTTTCATCTTACAAAACCATTCTAAAGAAAGTGCTAAAAAATATTACCTCCAATGCATTATTCGATGGAATCCCTTCTCTCTTTTCACTATCAACGAGGAATCCTCGGAGAGAGAAAACGTACAGGTGTATAAAGGATAAGATGTGTTGTTTTCTCCAACACACTACTACTATCAGCAAGAAGGGCTTGACTAGGTGACAATTCTGTGCCTTGCATAATTGTGGAAGCCAAAGAACCTTCTCGAGAAAGAGCCATCAACGTTGGCGAAGATGCAAAGACATTGTGTGCTCCCCCATCCACATGAGAGAAATCAAGAACAGCTATTCCATTTTTACGCAACATTTCAATATCTGAGCCATCGCCCACACGATGATGTCCACCCGTAAGGCGCCCTGAAACCGCGAGAGCTTTATCTGCTCTGGATACTAAAATAGCTGTTGGCTGCGGGAGTTTTTTTATATCATTAAGTTGGCGCTCAAATACATCAACATCAATATCTGGTGCAGCCATTAATAAACTTGTAATACGACGAATAGGCTTATATTTTTTCTGTAAGGCTAAAGTTCTAAATGCTTCCATTATAACAAAATTGCCCATAGAATGTGCAATAACCGAAATTTGATCAGCATTGGTTTCACTAATAAGTGTTAAAAGCTCTATCAATCCGTCACGAGCAAAATTAGCACTGTCACGGTCATAAATATAAAGAGGAACAGATCCGGCGGAAGGCCAAGAATAATGCACAGCGACAACATTTAAAGAATAATCGTGTGTAAACTGTGCTGTACGAAATGTACCATCTGCAAAATTATTATTATACCCATGGATAAAAAGAAAAATTTCTCTTTTTCCTTTTGGCTTTTTTGCTAAAGCAGCATTTAATTGCTGTTTAAACTGTTCTTTATTATCGTATTTTTGCAATGCTACTGCTGCAAAATACTTATCATGCGTAGGTTTATACGCATTTATTTCAACAACTCCCTTTACATGTTGCTGAGGAATTCCTACATCAATGCGATTATAATGAACTTTATTTGATCGCTCTGCACCATAAGGTTGAGCGTAATTATTTTGCATCATACGACTTGTTGCAACATACACTGGAACAATAGCTTTTGGAGGAACCGGATTCCCTTCAACTTCCCTTTCTACTGCAGTCATAGAAGGAGTTGCATGCACACCATGCCAAAGTACAGCACGTGAATCACTACATGCTGACAATAAAGAAATACAAATAAGAAGTGTTAAATATTTCAGAATCATTATACTTCTCACAGCAATGTCACCCCACCTTATAAAAATATAACATTTCAAATGCATAGATAAAGTAATAAAAAATGAAACATTCTTAGAAACACACCAACAAATAACATATAACAAAGATTTTTCTATAATGCGTATACATACCCTCTCTCTAAATAAATTCATGTCATTATGGAGAGACTCACCGCTAACTGGTGCGGTCGAGAAGACTCGAACTTCCACGGGTTGCCCCACAGCGACCTCAACGCTGCGCGTCTACCAATTCCGCCACGACCGCACGTAGAAAGAAAAAACTTGGTTTTTAGCCTTTAACAAATCATAAAGAAAGGTACAAGCCAATTTTCTTTTTCTCATAATTTATTTTATCCGGATGCTTTATAACTTAATAGAGATTACGAGAAATATGGGCTTTACTATGATCTTTGAATCATCATCATAAAATGTGCTTGTGCCGCTTGATCTTTTTCATAATAACCATGAAAGTTTTTTGTAATTGTTGTAGAGCCCTGTTTTTGGATTCCTCTCATAGCCATACACATGTGCTCAGCCTCAATCAATACTGCTACACCATGAGGCTTCAGATACGTTTTTAACGCGTGAGCCACTTGCGCTGTCATAGCTTCTTGTGTTTGTAAACGACGAGAAAAAATATCTACAATACGTACAATTTTTGAAAGGCCAACAATTTTTGCATTAGGAAGATATGCTATATGTGCTTTCCCAATAATTGGAATCATATGATGCTCACAGTGTGAATAAAAAGATATATTTTTTACGATTACGGCTTCATTGTATCCTGAAACCTCTTCAAAAACTGTGCCTAAGGTTTCTTTAACCGATTGACTATAACCATTAAACAGCTCTCGATATGCCTTGGCCATACGTTTTGGAGTATCTAAAAGCCCTTCTCTATTTGGATTTTCCCCTATCCATAAGAGTAATGTACGAATCGCTTCTTCCACCTCTTCAATACTCGGACGCTTTTCTTCAGATAAATTCGCGTCTTCTTTAACAACGTTACGCATTCAAAAACTCCAAGCTTACTCTATACAAAGCATTTGCTCCATACCTATTTCATTTTGTATAATCTCTATATAAGCGAATTAAAAGTTTAAACAATCACAACTCTCAAAATTTCAGGCAATAGCATATGATTGATAATATCTATAATGATAAAATACTTAAATATGCTGCACATATAGGCAAAATTGGGCGTCTTAATAATCCTGATGCAACATCAAGAAAACATGCACATCTTTGTGGTTCAACAATCACTGTAGATTTAAAAGTGGAAAATGGTATTATTACGGATTTTGCCCATGAAATACATGCATGTGTACTAGGGCAAGCTTCGGCTTCACTTTTAGCATCTCATATTATCGGACAAACAACACAAGATCTTAAAATATTGCGTGAAGTTATATATCAAATGCTAACACAAAATGGTCCTTCTCCTCAAGCTCCATTTGAGGATTTTTCTTGCTTACAGCCCATTAAAGACTATAAAATGCGCCATGCAGCAACACTACTCCCCTTTGATGCAACGATAGACTGCATTCAAAAAATTGAAGAAAAATAAATGTTCAAATCACAAGCTCGACAAAAAAAATTGACTCGAAACTACACAGGCACGTGGCAAAAAACACCAGGACGATTATTGGGTATTTTCTTAATACGTTTCTATCAGATAACACTTTCGAGTCTTATAGGCAATCAATGTCGCCATGCCCCGACTTGTTCAGAATATACATATGAAGCGATTGCACGCCATGGGCTTTGGGCTGGTGCGTGGATGGGACTCTTTCGTATCATACGTTGTGGTCCCTTTGGAACAGATGGCTTTGATCCAGTGCCTATTTCGCTTGGAAATTCTTGCTGTTTTTATAAACCTTGGCGTTACTGGAAAATTTCTGACAAACACAACAAATAATCCTTTCCTTTTTTCGTATGTATTGATAAAAAATCAGTCTATAAGCTTTTTACTTAATTTTCACGAAACCATCCGCAATCGTTAGCGGAATTGGATTAAATGGGTGTTTTTATGTCTTGCTCTATTTCTCTTTTTTTTCCCGATGGTTCAAAACGTAATTACCCCGCAGAAATAACAGGCTTGGAATTAGCAGAATCCATTTCTAAATCACTTGCAAAAAAAGCAGTCGCCTATAGTCTTGATGGTATCATACGAGACTTATCGGATCCATTGGAACAATCTGGTCAAGTAGAGATTATTACCCGAGAAGATTCACGCGCTCTTGAGCTCATAAGGCATGATTGCGCCCATGTCCTTGCTGAAGCAGTGCAAGAACTCTTTCCTGAAACGCAAGTAACAATAGGTCCTGTCATTGAGAATGGATTCTATTATGATTTTGCACGCCAACAACCTTTTACATTAGATGATCTCACCGTCATTGAAAAGAAAATGCGTGAAATTATCCAACGCAATAAACCTTTTAGAAAAGAAATTTGGTCTCGTGAAAAAGCAAGAAAAATTTTTTCTGAAAAAAAGGAGTTTTATAAAGTTGAACTTATTGATAGCATTCCTGAAAATCAAGATTTAAAAATTTATTATCAAGGAAAATGGTTTGATCTTTGCCGCGGACCACACATGCAATCTACAGGGCAAATTGGGAATGCTTTCAAATTAATGAAGATCGCAGGAGCTTATTGGCGTGGCGATGCCAATAATCCAATGCTCACGAGAATTTATGGAACAGCATTTGCAAATGAAAATGACTTAAAAGCCTACCTCCATATGCTAGAAGAAGCTGAAAAACGTGATCATCGCCGCTTGGGACGTGAAATGGACTTATTTCATTTTCAAGAAGAAGGGCCAGGAATGATTTTTTGGCACAAAAAAGGTTGGAAAATGTTCCAAAATTTGATCAACTATATGCGTAGACGCCTTGATGATCATCAATATGCTGAAGTTAATGCTCCACAAGTTCTCGATAGGTCACTCTGGGAAATATCTGGCCATTGGGGCTGGTATAAAGAAAATATGTTCAAAGTAATTCCAGCAGCAGAAGATTCAGATCATGGGAATGTTTATGCCCTTAAGCCAATGAATTGCCCTGGCCATGTGCAAATTTTTAAACATGGTTTAAAATCTTATCGTGATTTGCCTATTAGACTTGCGGAATTTGGACTTATTCATCGTTATGAGCCTTCAGGTTCTTTACATGGTCTTATGCGTGTGCGTGGTTTTACGCAAGATGATGCACATATTTTTTGTACTGATGAACAATTAGCCGATGAATGTCTCAGTATTAATGATCTTATTTTATCAACTTATGCTGATTTTGGTTTTAAAGAAATTAGTCTTAAGCTTTCAACACGTCCAGAAAAACGAGTTGGGTCTGATGCATTGTGGGATCATGCAGAAAGTATCATGGAATCTGTTCTTAAAACAATTGAAACAAAATTTGCAGGACAAATCAAAACAAGCATCCTTCCAGGTGAAGGAGCATTTTATGGTCCAAAATTTGAATACACATTAAAGGATGCTATCGGTCGTGAATGGCAATGTGGAACAACACAAATAGACTTTAATCTCCCTGAACGTTTTGGTGCATTCTATATTGATAAAGATTCAGAAAAACGTCAACCTGTTATGATCCACCGTGCTATTTTTGGATCAATGGAGCGTTTTCTTGGTATATTAATCGAAAATTTTGCTGGACATATGCCACTTTGGCTTGCTCCTGAACAAGTTGTTGTTGCAACAATTACATCCGAAGCAAATGAATATGCTCAAAAAATAATGGCAAAACTTAAAGCTATAGGGCTTTCCGCAACAATAGATCTCCGTAATGAAAAAATTAACTATAAAATACGAGAACATTCTTTACAAAAAGTCCCCGTAATTTTGGTATGTGGTAAACGTGAAGCTGAAACAAACAGCGTAAATATGCGCCGCTTAGGAAGTACAAATCAAACCCTTTTATCTGTAGAAGATGTGATTAAACAACTCTTAAATGAGGCAACACCTCCGGATTTGCAACGTGTAATAAATGCATAACATCACAGAAGATGATAATACATTAATTTTTTACTATAAATCTTCAATTTTTGCACAAAATAAAACGATTTGATGTTGTCGTACGTTTTTCTTTCATGCACAATTACCGATCACCAGAAAGAATCACGTGATCACTCTTTACAAGGTGGATTGGTGAAAAAATTGAATGTACGCTATGAGCTGTTTAAATGTAAAAATCATAGACAATTGAATATTAATGATAACATTCATCTTTTAGCTTTATAATGAAAAGATAGTGCTATTATCAAGGATAGATCATCACGATAATGATAGCAACATCAATCAAGGAGACCGAAAACAAGATTATATTTATTAATAAAAAATATGTAAAATTAGCTAAACAATGATATGACTTATTCGTAAGATAAGCCCTTATAAAAAAGACAGTACATTGATTTATAATGATAATATACCGTTATTCATATTAAATAAGGTTTCGAATATCATAAGGCTCTCTCATTTTAAATATGTTTATGTTGAATCTATCAAAATCATTCGCTTGCACGAAACAAGCGGAATGAGTGTCTGGATAAAAATGATTGAGGGCAGGCTATAAACTATAATGATGATAACAACTTGCTCCTTCATAAGTATAAAAATAGCGGTGCTCAACGGGTTTACCATTATATCATTCACGAGGCATCATGGTAAAATAAGCTTAAGAAGCCTTAAGAAACGCCTCTTTAAAACAAGCACATGAATTGGTAAACCAACAGCATTCTACATCACACAATCTACACTGATGAGATATTGCCTTAACTTTTATAAAGCTAAATCAAAGAAAAATAGCAAAACTCAGCGTGTACCCTTTCCCCTCTTCATATTTTACCAAATAAAAAACTCGTTAAATACACACATACGATATATGACTACTCGTTGGACGTATCAAACTCTGAGCACATTCATAAAACATCTAAATATCTACGCAACACATTGCCACGCCAGATGCTAGATATTGATTTGTAAACAATTTCAAAACACATGTTTTGCTAAAAAAGAACCACATATAAAATAAAAAAATATTATCGTTATCGTGCTCTATCAAGAACACGCTTACATTCAATGAGCTCAAACAGGATTTCTTGCAACAATGCTTTATCAGTTTTATCTTTGTAAAGATTCACAGAACCGACAGATGTTTCTCCTTCATTCCTCATGAAACTCAAAAGCCCAAAAGAAGATTTCTTAGGCTTATTGCTAGCATTTTCAGAAGTTTGTCCTGCATGTTTCTTCTCTATGGCCACATTCATAGCATCAAGATCACCATTACCCAATGCAGTCACAAAAGCAACACCATTTTCTTTCAAAAGGCGTTGCACACCTTTTATCGTATAACCCTGATCATATAATAACTGCTTAATACCCTTGAGCAAATCAACATCGACTGGACGATAATAGCGCCTTCCTCCCCCACGTTTCATTGGTTTAATCTGCCTAAAACGTGTTTCCCAGAATCTTAAGACATGCTGCGGAAGCTCTAATAACTCCGCTACTTCGCTAATTGTGCGAAAAGCATCAGAGCTTTTATCCATTTTGCAACACCTTATTTAAAACAAAATAAATTACTTTACAATGACTCATTCTGTCCCAATTTCTCAACAAGATTAGTCAAAAATAAGACCATCATTGACGACTTACTCAACAGTCTTTTTCTAAAAAACAAAGAACTTCATTTTATACATTTTTTAACAAATACCAAACATATCATGGCATTTATTTATGAGATATCATTTTTTCTGTCTTGCACGATGCGAATCTAAAATTCTCTGTTTAAGGACATTGGCAGCCTTAAACGTCACAACACGTCGCGGCGGAATAGGTGCTTCAACACCTGTTTTTGGATTGCGTCCAACACGTTCATTTTTACTGCGAACCTGAAAAGTTGCAAAAGAAGATAATTTAACCGCTTCACCTCTTACAAGTGAGTTGCAAATCTCATCCAAAACCAATTCGACTAAAGCTGCTGATTCAGTATGTGACAAGCCCACTCTTTTACAAACTACGCTCGCTAAATCTGCACGCGTTACTGTCTTACTTGTCATTATAACCACCTATTAAAATATTAAAAATTACAAAATGACTTATACGTTTTCTTGAAATATGGTCAAGTAGCCATGATTTACCAACGAATAAGAATTGCACCCCATGTAAATCCACCTCCCATGGCTTCTAACATGATAAGATCTCCTTCTTTTATTTTTCCATCACAAACAGCTGCTGTTAAAGCCAACGGAACTGATGCCGCAGACGTATTACCATGTTGATCAACGGTAATCACAACTTTATCTAGTGAAATTCCCAGCTTTTTAGCAGATGCTTCAATAATGCGCTTATTAGCCTGATGAGGTACAAACCAATCTAGTTGTGAAGAATCCATACCTGCAGCTGCAAAACAATCATCAACCACATCCGTTATCATACCAACAGCATATTTAAAAACTTCTCGTCCTTCCATACGCAAATAACCTGTCGTTTGTGTTGTTGAAGGTCCACCATCAACATATAGCTTATCTATATAAGCACCATTAGAGCGCAGTTTCGCAGACAATATACCACGCTCAAAAGCAATCTCCCCCTCAATTTCTTGAGCTTCCAAAATAGCAGCACCCGCACCATCACCAAACAAAACACATGTCGTACGATCTTCCCAATCTAAAATTCGAGAAAATGTATCGGATCCAATAACTAAAATTCTTTTAGCCCCTCCACACCGTAAATAAGAATCTCCCGTTGTTAAAGCAAAAATAAAACCAGAGCAAACAGCTTGAATATCAAAAGCAAATCCATGGCTCATTCCCAAAGCATGCTGAATTTCAACAGCAGAAGCAGGAAAAGTACGATTCGGGGTGGACGTTGCTAAAATAATACAATCAATGTCTTTTATTGTTAAACCAGCATTTGTAAGTGCTGCTTGCGCAGCCTCAACCCCTAAAGAAACAGTCGTTTCATTTTCACTGGCAATATAACGTTGGCGTATTCCTGTACGCTGAACAATCCATGAATCTGACGTTTCGACAAACTTTGCAATCTCATCATTTGATAAACTTCTTTTCGGCAAAGCACTCCCTACACCACATATAATTGACCGAATCATTCAGCTCTTACCTTTTCTTCAAATTTTTTATTTCTATTATAAGAGCTTATCATAAGGGCTCTCCATTCACCGCCGCTTCATCTTCTTGATCAAAAAGTGTTTCTTTATTCTCATGAAACCGTCGCAAATCAGCAGTTATTTTTTTCAAAAGCCCATTATTAACCATCTCATAACCAACGCGGATAGCAGAAGCAAAACCATTAGCATTAGCACTCCCATGGCTTTTGATCACAACACCATTCAACCCCAAAAGCACTCCTCCATTCACCCTATCGGGATCCATTTTATGTTTCAGTATACGAAAAGCACCCCGCGATAAAAAATAACCAAGAGATGTTAAAAAAGAACTGCGCAGTGCGGAGTTTAAAATCTCTCCTATCTGTCGCGCAGTTCCTTCTGCGGTTTTTAAAGCAATATTACCAGAAAATCCTTCTGTTACAACAACATCAACTGTTCCTTTTCCAATGTCGTTGCCCTCAACAAATCCTTTATATTCCAATCCGTCTAATGGCACTTCACGCAATATCATTCCTGCTTTTTTTATTTCATAAAGTCCTTTAACCTCTTCCACTCCCACATTTAAAAGTCCAACACTTGGTCTTTCAGTGTGATATAAAGCGCGAAACATACCCGCGCCCATAACCGCCAAATCAACCAACTGGCTAGCAGAGGCACCAATTGTTGCTCCAATATCTAAAACGATACTCTCACTGCGAAGTGTTGGCCAGATACCCGCAATACCAGGACGTTCTGCCTCTGCTAGCATTTTCAAACAAAAATAAGACATGGCCATGAGTGCACCCGTATTACCAGCAGAAATGCAAGCATCAGCTTCACCATTTTTTACCGCCTCAATGGCGTACCACATTGATGATTTACCACGTCCATTACGAAGTGCTTGGCTTGGCTTTTCATCCATGCGCGTATAACTTTCTGTAGGACAAAAGCGCGATACAGAATCCAAACAGGGATATTTTTTTAAAACCGGACGAACAGCCTCCTCTACTCCATAAAACAGAAAATAAATATTTGATAAATATTTTTGTACAATTGCTGCTCCTGCAATAGCTGCTTCTGGACCGTAATCACCGCCCATGACATCCACAGAAATTCTAATCACGCTTGCATATCCCACATCTTTTCATTTACATCTTTAAATACATATTATGATTTTTGGCTCCTGAACATTCACAAAGCCAATCTTGCGAAAATCACTCCGCAGAAAATACCGTTTAGCATACAATAGATATTTTTTTACAATCACTTCCAATTTTTCAAAACAGAAAATGGAGAAATTTTTCGCTCTGCTTCTTCTAAATTTTCAACCATATTCATCTTTATCCCCTCTTTACGTGGATAATGATTAATAGACAACTCAAAAAATTCTTCCATGATTGCACCAATATCAATTTTATCATCATAAAACACTTCAGGAGTATCAAGCCCCTCCACATCTAAAAACAATTCTCCAGTATCCTCTGATATTTTGGGCTCCATCAAATTTGAATCTTCAGGAACAAAAACAACCTCAATATTTTTACAAAGGATATTTTCTAATGGTTCTAATGTAACAACACATAACTGTAGTATACGCGCTTGCAACAGACCTTTTATACGCACTCCGCGTTTTTTCCACGGGAAAATATGGAATTTTCCCTCACAAGATTTTACTTCAATTAAATTATGGTTCTGGGCTAAATGTGTACATTCTTTTTTGTTTGCACAAAGATGAACCCTTATACCTTTAGCAGGTAGAGAACGTACGGATATTGGATAAGCCAAAGCAAATGTCATTTGAGGAACATTTTGAACATTCATTGACAACTCCCAAACATAAAAACGCATAAAGCACTGTGTTTTTATTTATCTCAAGTATTTATGCATTTTTTTCTTTTCTAAAGAAATTCTATATGGCATAATTTGCTTTATAACAAGGAAACTCAGTGTAAGCTACGGTAGATTAAGTTAAAATTAGAAAAAACTTGAGGTTGCCTTCTTGTCCTAACATCTCAGTATAAAAAGGAGATATCATTGTTTCAAATGCCTCACATAATAACTTTAATCAAACGTAAATTATTGATTGGTCTATCAATAGCAAGCATAGGAATGCTTGCGGGGTGTAGTCTTCTTGATTCTTCAGGTTCGAGCCAAATTTATAGAGAGGGCTATGTTCTTGATAAAAATGCTCTAAGCTCTATCTCTGTTGGCTCAAGTCAAGAGCAAGTTCTTTTAACTTTAGGGACCCCTTCCCTAAAAACAAAATATGATAATGAAGTTTTTTATTACATCTCACAGACACGCTATCGTGGGATGCAGTTTATGAAAACAAAGATTATTGATCGCAAAGTTTTAGCCATTTACTTCAATAAAAATGATCAGGTTGCGAAAGTTGCAAATTACGGATTGCAAGACGGTCAAGTGTTTGATTTTATTACACAAACAACGCCAACTGTAACAAAAGAACATCCTTTCTTAATTCAAATTATAAAAGGCCCTGCCAATTTGCCACCCCATAACTAAATCATATAGTCCGCATACTATTCCAATATTATTAGGTTTGATATTATCAGACCTAATAATGGGAGAGTTTGTAGCTCTTAGAGGCGGACTTTTTTTGCCATACTGTCGAGAACTGCATTAACAAGTTTTGGCTCATCACCTTCAAAAAATGCTTTTGCTATGTCAACATATTCATTCATGACAACCGCAACGGGAACATCTTTGCGGTTGATCAACTCCCATAAACCTGCTCGTAAAATTGCTCGCAATATAGAATCAAGACGTGAAAGAGACCACTCTGCAGAGAGCTGTTGATGAAGCAGAGGATCAAGCTGCTTTTGATCTTTTACAACACCCGTTATAATAGACAAAAACCATTGAAAATCAGCTTCAAGATACTGGTCTCCATCGATGTCTTTTCCCAAACGATAAGCTTCATACTCAGCTGCTGTTTCCATCACCCCCGAACCCACGATATCCATTTGATAGAGGGCTTGAACTGCAGCGAGTCTTGCTGCTCCACGTTTATTGGCTGAACGCGGAAAATGTCTGCTTTTTATATCAGCCATATTTAACGATTATCTCCAAATCTCTTTTTTAGAGCGATCATACATAAAGCAGCTTCAGCCGCAAAACCACCTTTATTTTTGTCATCTAGTTTTGCACGCGCCCATGCTTGTTCTTCGTTTTCAACAGTCAAAATACCATTTCCAATAGCCAAGTGCTGATGAACAGTTAAATCCATCAATGCACGACAAGAATCATTAGCAACAATTTCAAAGTGATATGTTTCACCCCGAATAACACAACCAAGAGCAACATAACCATCATAAGATATTTTATTTTGTTCAGCAAAAGCTATTGCACTTGGTATTTCTAATGCTCCAGGAACGGTTACAACATCATAACTTGCTTCAGCTTTTTGCAAAGTATTCACTGCACCTCTCAAAAGCGCATCAGAAATCCCCTCATAAAAGCGTGCTTCAACAATCAATACGTGAAGTTTTTTACGTATCTCTTTCATCATAATGGAATTCCACAAAAAACGAATCAAAAAAAATCAAGGCTATAAAGCATAAAATTCTGAAAACGATCAATAGAGTTTTGACTTATTCATCTTCTCTTTTTAAAGCAAAAATTTTTGCAGCATAACGAGCAAGTTGATCAATTTCCAAATTGACCTGATCTCCAATTTTAGCTTGTTTCCACGTTGTCATTTCGAGTGTATGGCGAATAATAAGAACATCAAAAACACAATCCTTAACACCATTAACAGTCAAAGACGTCCCATTAAGTGCAATAGATCCCTTATTGACAATGAAAGGCATAAATTGTCTTGCAACTTTTAAATAAAAACGAATTGCATCCCCTTCATTTTTTTGATCAATGATTTCAGCCAAACCATCAATATGACCAGAAATCAAATGTCCTCCCATTTCATCACCTAATCGAAGCGAACGTTCCAAATTAACAAAAGTTCCTTTTGTCCATTGTGCAAGATTAGTTAAACGTAATGCTTCTTCCCACGCCTCGACAACAAACCAATTAGAATCTTCTTGTTTTAGTCCTCGCTCTACAATTGTCAGACAAATTCCTGAACAAGCAATTGATGCGCCAATTGCCAAGCTTTCTATAGCATAGCGTGTAGAAATCTTTAATCGTATCCCCTGCGTTAAAGGTTGAACATCTTCAATACAACCAATATCCGTTATAATTCCTGTGAACATAATGTCTTACGTCTCCATTTATAAAAACGGTCATTGCCAAACATTCTTGTCTCAATCTCATGAAACTGCGAGAGATAATTTCCAAAATGAGGGGCTTCAATACGATTTTTTCCTAAAACAATGGGGGTATAAAAACATATCAAATGATCAACACAACCAGCATTCAAAAACTTTTCCCCTGTCTTTACGCCCCCTTCCAATAAAACACTATTAATCCCATGTTTATAAAGCATCTGTAAAAGAGTAAAGGGTTCTACACAACCATTGTTCATCTCTACTGAATAAACAGACACACCATATTGCTCCAATGCATTTTTTTTGCTTTTCTTTGAAAGATCCACATCACAAATAACCCATGTAGGAATTTTCATGGCTGTTTGGACAACTTTTGCATCAAGGGGGATAGATAAATCTGCGTCCAAAATAATACGAATTGGTGAGCGCATCTCCATCCCTGGCAAGCGGCAATTGAGCTGTGGATCATCTGCTAATATAGTACCAATACCAACGAGGATAGCATTATTTTGAGCACGTAGAATATGCGTATGGGCATGAGAAAGTGTTCCACTAATTTTTACGCTACCCTTCTCTCTTTTTCCAATACCATTATCGGCAGAAATTGCCATTTTAAAAGTGACCGCACAGCGTTGTATCTTCCTTATGCACCAATGCGTCCATAAGGATTCAAAAGCCTCTTCAGCTAAAATGCCCTCAACCACTTCAATACCCGCCGCTCGCAAAAGAGCAATACCATGACCATCAACACGCTTGTCACAATCAGTCAGCGCAACAACAACTCGAGAAATCCCTGAATCAATAAGTGCATTTACACACGGCGAAGTTTTTCCATAATGCGCACAAGGCTCTAAAGTAACATAAGCAGTCGCTCCTTGAGCCAAAGAACCAGCCATGTGTAAAGCTTGCACTTCCGCATGAGGACTCCCATGAATAGCTGTTACGCCATAGCCAACAATAAATGCCCCCGCACCATTATCGTTTTGCACAATTAACGTACCAACGGAAGGATTCTCACCTGTAAGACCGACATGACGCTCTGCTAAACGAATAGCTGCAGCCATAAACCGTTCATCTTGCACTTTTTTATTCATCAAAACGAGATTCTGTATCCGCAATACCCTTTGATAATTCATCTATAACATCGTGAAAATCGCTTGCATTACGAAAATCTCGATACACAGAAGCGAAACGAATATAAGAAATATCATCAATTCTTTTCAATGCTTCCATCACAAGATGTCCAATTTTTTCTGAAGAAATCTCTGGTTCTCCCAAACTTTCAAGCTGGCGCACAATACCAGAAATTGCTCGTTCAATATGATCAGGATCAATATTGCGCTTACGTACAGCCACATCAACTGATCGCATTAACTTATCACGATCGAATGGTTCACATCGTCCACTTTTTTTAGTAACCAAGAGCTCACGCAACTGAACACGTTCAAAAGTCGTAAAACGTCCACCACAAACGGAACACACACGACGGCGGCGAATCACTGCCCCCTCTTCGGCTGGACGTGAGTCTTTAACCTGTGTATCCTCGTATTGGCAGTAAGGACAGCGCATCTTTTGTGTCCTTAACGAGTGCTAAGATAAGAGTAAAGAGGAAATTGACTCGTTAAATCTTTTACCTTTTTCTTAACAGCCATTTCAACGGCATAATTATCTTCATCACTTTTTGCGCTCCGAAGACCATCAAGAACTTCTGAAATCAGATGACCAACTTGAATAAACTCTTTTTCTAAAAAACCACGCGTTGTGATAGCAGGTGATCCCAAACGAATTCCCGATGTTATAGATGGCGTTTCAGAATCAAAAGGAACACCATTTTTATTGCAGGTAATATGAGCGCGTCCCAAAGCCAATGCAGCACGTTTACCCGTTAGATTTTTGGAACGTAAATCAACCAACAACAAGTGATTATCTGTACCGCCAGAAACAATATTAAAACCATTACCCTGTAATGTTTCTGCTAAAGTTTTCGCATTAGCGACAACATTGGCACTGTAACTCTTGAAAGAGGGACGCAAAGCCTCCTCAAACGCAACAGCTTTCGCGGCAATCACATGCATTAAAGGACCACCTTGAAGACCAGGAAAAATTGCAGAATTAATTTTTTTGGATAAAGCCTCATCATTTGTCAATATTAAACCACCACGAGGACCTCGAAGCGACTTATGTGTGGTTGTAGTTACAATATGCGCATGTGGAACAGGTGAAGGATGCACGCCACCGGCAACAAGACCAGCAATATGAGACATGTCAACGAGTAGATGAGCACCAATCTCATCTGCAATTTCACGGAATCGTTTCCAATCCCATAGCCGTGGATAAGATGAGCCACCCGCTATAATAAGTTTGGGCTTACGCTCTTTTGCAAGCTGCTCAACATCATCCATATCAATGATCTGATCTTCTTTACGCACACCATAGGAAACAACATCAAACCATTTTCCTGACATATTAACAGATGCCCCGTGCGTAAGGTGACCACCAGCATTTAAATCTAATCCCATAAATGTATCACCAGGCTGAAGTAAAGCTAAAAAGACAGCTTGATTCATTTGGCTACCAGAATTAGGCTGTACATTTGCAAAAGCAGCACCGAAAAGCTGTTTTGCCCTTTCAATGGCTAAATCTTCAACGACATCAACAAATTGACATCCACCATAGTAGCGGTTTCTTGGATAACCTTCTGCATATTTATTAGTTAAAACAGACCCCTGCGCTTCAAGAACCGCTCTTGAAACAATATTCTCTGAAGCAATCAATTCAATTTCATGTTGTTGGCGCTCAAACTCCCCTCTAATTGCATCAAAGATTGCACCATCAACAGTTTGTAAATTATCATTAAAAAAGCGCTTTTGTGCGTCATTTTCTTGCTGAGTCATAAAACATGTTCCTAACATAAAAAAATAAAGTCACTGAACGATAACACAGCAAACCATGCAAACCAAACATTTTAAACTACTTACACTAAAAAATAATGACGCAAATATTTATCTTATTCTTTGTTATAAAAACAGCGAAAAACTTCCCTCTCAAGAATGGTGAAAAATGAATTTACATTTCTTCTTTTACACGCTTATTTGTTTACACCTTTTACAAAAGGTATCTATAATCTAAAGAAATTCAATAATTTAATGATTAAAAATAATTGATAATGTGAAAAGCTGAATATAATAGGTAAAGTTAATACGAAGGCAAATAAGAATGCTAACCAAAGTTTTTATTGATGGTGAACATGGCACAACCGGACTACAAATACAAAAACGCTTAGAGAAGCGTACAGATTTAACACTACTCTCTCTTGCTCATAAAGATCGCCATAATGTTCATCTGCGACAAGACTATCTTAATCAAGCCGATATTGCTATTTTGTGTCTTCCAGATGATGCTGCACGTAAAACAGTTCATTGGCTTAAAAAAAATAAAAACATTAGGATTATTGATAGCTCGACAGCCCACCGTGTTGCACCAGACTGGGTTTACGGTTTTCCTGAAATGACAGCAGGACAAAGAAAGCGCATCCAAGCAGCACGTTATGTAACCAATCCCGGATGCTACCCCACCGGTGCCATTAGTTTGATTCGCCCACTCCGTGAAGCAGGACTGCTAGACGCCTATTATCCCATCTCGATTAATGCAATCTCCGGCTATACCGGTGGTGGAAAACAGTTGATTTTACAAATGGGAAATCAATCCCAACAAAATATTCAGGAAAATTATTTTATCTATGGTCTTAATCTTGAACACAAACATGTGCCAGAAATCAAAATCTATGGACAAATCAAACAAACCCCACTTTTTACACCAAGTGTTGGTCGTTTTCCTCAGGGAATGATTGTGAATCTTCCACTGCATCGCCATTTATTCACAAAATCAGCAAACTGTTCTGATTTGCGCGAAATTCTCGCAAACCATTACGATGGACAAAATACCATTTTAGTTGCATCACAAGAAGAAACTGCTTCACTTCAAAGACTTAATCCAGAGTGTTTAGCCAATAACGATGATATGAAACTGTTCGTATTTGGAAATGATCGTGAAGGCATTTTTAATCTCAGTGCCATATTCGATAATTTAGGAAAAGGCGCATCAGCTGCGGCTATCCAAAACCTCGATTTAATGCTTTCAAGCGACTAAACCTCCCTAAACACAAACTTTTATTCAACAACCCGATATGCCCCTTTTGTCGCTCGCCAGTGCGCAACCGCAAAACATAACACTGCTAGTGCCATACTTTGATGAATGAGCCCTAAACTTATCGGAACCTCATGTAACAGTGTTAAGATACCCAAAAGTGCTTGGATAATAATCATAACACAGATAAGAAATGCACGACGAGAATGGGTTGAATGTGGAACATTTTTTTGTACATAGAAAGCATGAACAACTGAGACAATAAATAAAAAATAAGCAAAAAACCGATGAATAAATTGAACCATTAAGGAATTTTCGAATAAATTGAGCCAAACAGGACGATGCAGCAACAATCCATCCGGAATAATCTGCCCATCCATAAGAGGCCATGTATTATAGACTTTTCCAGCATGAAGCCCTGCAACCAAAGCTCCAAAATAAATCTCTATCAAGACGAGAATAACAAGCCAAGCCGCAAAATATTGCACCTTTTGATTTGCAGGCTTTTCTGAGTATTCTGCAAGTCCTCGAGATAAATAAGTAACAAAAATAATAACAAAACATGCCGTTATAAGATGAAATGCCAAACGATATTGGCTCACACTTGTTAAATTGCTTTGCCCAATCCCTGAAGCAACCATCCACCAACCAATAAAGCCTTGAAAGGCGATAAGAATAGGTACGACAATAAGCGGGAGTAAGATATTTTTTTCAACACGCTTAGTCGCCCAAAACCAAATGATTCCCAATAAAGCGACAAGACCAACAAGACGCCCAAGAACACGATGCGCCCATTCCCACCAAAAAATGACCTTAAAAGCACTTAAGGTCATATCAGGATTAAGCAGCTTATATTGTGCTATCTGTTGATATTTTAAAAATTCCTCTTGCCATTGATCCACACCAATCGGTGGAATAACGCCGTGTATTGGCTTCCATTCCGTTATAGATAATCCTGATCCCGTCAAACGAGTAGCACCACCCACTAAGACAATTGCCAAACAAAGCAATAAAATAGAGTAAAGCCACACCTGTATTTGTTTTCTATTTTTCTTTTGCACAGGCGTTAAAATGCTATTGTTTAATCTCTTTACTGCCATCCCTGATTGACTCACGGTTCTCTCCAACTACAATGCATTTTAAAATTTAAACATTAACTCTTTGTGTATATTAGTATGTACTATAACTTTAGCAAAAAACAAGCGTACCACTATAACATGCGATACATATTTCTGTTTTACAAAGGTTTATGATGCAACAACCCGATAAACAGTTTTTGGAAAGCTGTCCACCATCCGCATCATCCATTCTTGTTCATTAAGAACAGTATTACAAATATAATAGTCTGTTAGCTCTGCAAATTGCTCAAATCCATATTTGGGTTCGCTTGCCATCTCTAGGATGATAAAATCATATTCTTTTTTAAATTCTTGTAATATATGAGAAATGTCATTTGAGAAATCCTGTGCAGAAATAGCACTTGTTAACCCCTGAGGAAGAATATCAACCCCCGTATCATAATCACGGTAAATAACATCATGAAACTTGGCATTGCCCGTTAAAATATCACTCAGACCGCGATGTGGGCCAATGACTTTCTCTATTTGTTGACCAGAAATATCGACCAACAAAATTGTTTTGTTCTCTTTTGTGAGATGAAGTGAAAGCTTTGCCGCTGTCCGTGCAGCCTCTGGTCCAATGATTGAAATAATGCTTGAAGCACGCCATTTCAAAACATCAGATAATCCCTCTATCGTAATAAAAGCTTCAAATTTTTTCATTTCTTGAGAAACTAAAATACTCTCGTTCTTCTTAAGAGCATTTTCTTTTGATCTCAAATCCTCTTCAGAGAGTTGGTCTTTTTTGCTTTTAAAGCACGGATAAAATAACAGTATTCCTAGCAAAAGAGTAAGGAAGCTGACCAATGCACTCACAAGAATATTTTTTCCATAAAGAGCCATAAAAGAAATTGGTGCTAACGTTGTTGGCGTAACCACGTGGATATTTGTATTTTGCAAGAGAAGAGGATCATCACTCAAGCTCCGATATGAACCAATAGTTTTTTCTCTTCGTTGAGCAGATTTGCTCATCGCTTTATTTTGTGCATAAACTGCTGCTTTTATTTTATTTTCAAACTCGTTAAATATTTCATTCAAAGATTGGGATTGATCTTTTACAAAAAACTTCATTCTTTTTTTGAGCTGTTCTTCTAATTCCGTTGCAATAACTTCATCTGAATGAACTTGATAAACGATTTGTAAAATTTTATTTTTTAATTGTTGAGAAACTGTCTCTAATTCCGCACTCATTGCTTTAATTTGGGGATGTGCCCACCCCAATTGCGCTGCCATATGTGCTCTTTGCGTTTCCAAAAGATCACGTTTAGATTCCAGAGCAACAATTGCTGAATTACCTGCAATAAATGATAAAGACAGTAAAGACTGTCCCTTTTCACGCATCATATTAATCATTGAATTCAAACTTGTTAAATGAAGGCGCTTTAAGGTTGCTTGCGTTAATTGCATAGAAAGATCATGAAGCTCTGTTTGTTTTACACCATGCTGAATAAAAGAATCAACAGATGTACGAAATCCCTGCACGATATTAACGATTGCAGTATTATCATATTGTGTGTCTTCTAATTTATCATTTAATAAGAATTGTTTCTGTTTTATGATTGCTTGTGAAAATGCGGAAAACCAAGTTTCCAACCCACGTTGAGCTGCTTCAAGTGTCTCAGCTTCAAAAGTAAGATCGATAAAATCACCATGACGCGATAAACGGATATTTTCATGATCTTTTTTCTTATAAGAAGCACTTAAAGAAAAATGCGAATCATTAAAGAACATAGGCTGTGAAAACAAAAAAGCGATAATATTGTCTTGCTTTTTAATTGGTAACGGTTTTCCTACAGAATCAGATAATGAAAATATTAAAGTTGCTTGGTAACCACGAGGCTGGACAAAATAATACAACCAAATCAAAGACGTACATAGCATTTGCAATAGCAAAACAATCAAAATGCTTCGCCATACGGTACGTATGAATAGCCTTTTATGACACTTAAGACTCATCTTTATTTTAACCAGCAAAATACTTCTTCATATTGTTTTATTAAGAGAAAGTAGTAACTATCCTCTTAACTTGCTGTCATATTATTTTCAGATAAGAAAAACATAAAATTTGAGCACAAATGTTCAGCAATAGCTTTAAAAAACTTAATTCATATTTTTTTTGATGTTCTCTAATTGTTTTTTTGCTTCAGAAGTAATAACGGCTCTAATGGTAATAGACCCATCATCATGTCCTTCTTGCACTATTTCCGCAGAGTTTTCATAGAACCAATCGATAAGCGACATTTCATGCGGTTTTAAAAGATATTCAATGCTTTGCACCTCTCCAAAAATTCGCTTTTCAATGGCTCTTAATAATTGATCGAGTCCCTCGCCCTTAAGTGCTGATACCATCAGAGCAGGATTTAATCGTGTTTTTGCGCTTGTTTGTAAAACATTCAATGCCTGCTCATCCAACATATCAATCTTATTCCAAACTTCTATAATATGCTGCATATCATCAATATCGATATCAAGGCTTGAAAGCACTTCTAAAACATCTTGGGCATGTGCACGATGATCTAAATCTGACATATCTCTTACATGAAGAATGAGATCCGCTTCAACCACTTCTTCAAGGGTTGCTCTAAAAGCTGCAATCAAATTTGTTGGCAAGTTAGAAATAAACCCTACAGTATCAGACAAAAGAATAGTTTTTCCATGGGGAAGAACAACTTTACGCAAAGTCGGATCAAGCGTTGCAAATAACATATTCTTTGCTAAAACATCTGCACCGCTTAAACGGTTAAAGAGAGTTGATTTTCCTGTATTCGTATATCCTACCAGTGCCACAACAGGATAAGATGTTTTTTTCCTTTTTGCTCTATGAAGTGCACGTGTTTTAATAACCGTTTCCAATTCGCGGCGAATACGAATAATTTTCTCTTGTAAAAGACGCCTGTCTGCTTCAATTTGTGTTTCACCAGGTCCACCTAGGAAACCACGCCCCCCTCGTTGTCTTTCCAAGTGTGTCCAACTACGCACAAGTCGCCCTTTTTGATAGGACAAATGCGCTAACTCTACTTGCAAAACGCCTTCTTTTGTTCGTGCACGTTCCCCAAAAATTTCAAGAATCAAAGCCGTTCTATCAATAACTTTGCAATTCCATAATTTTTCTAAATTACGCTGCTGTACTGGCGTTAAAAAATGATCTACAATCACAAGCTCAATAGAATATTCGTCTATATAACAGGTTAACGCAGCTATTTTACCTTTTCCAAAGAGAGTCGCAGAGCGAGGCGTTGCAATATTAATCGTTTCATAATTAACAACTTCTAACCTTATAGCACGCGCTAATCCCAATGCCTCTTTAACACGAGAAGATATAGAACCCTCTCTCAAAGAGCTTTCACTTCTATTTTCTTGAAAAATCGGTATTAAAACAAGTGCGCGCACCTTTCCTGTATTCTGCGAAAATACCCCTCCTAATCTCTCATTTTCATTTATCATAGCAATCTAAGTACTTTTAAAATGGGATAAGAGGTCTATCTTAAAATGATATGTTTACTCAGGACTTTCACCCTCAAACATCTGTACAGGCTGCCCAGGCATAATCGTAGAAATAGCATGCTTATAAACCAATTGCGCATGTCCATCTCGGCGCAAAAGAACACAAAAGTTATCAAATGAAGTTACAATACCTGTGAGCTTAACGCCATTGACAAGAAAAATTGTAAGGGAAATTTTTTGCTTACGCACCGTATTTAAAAACACATCTTGCAGGTGTTGTGATCGCTCTGCCATTATTCTTACACCTTCATCTCAATTGCATAAAATATTCGTGCATGCATATCGACTGAAAAATATCCAATTGTCAACGTAGAAGCTTCAAAATTTAGCAACAAACAACTGAAATTAGAGAAAAAACGGCTCTTTAAGGCAATAATAAAGCGCAACTTACAAAAAGCTATATTAAATTAAAAATTTTTCCACGTTTACTTTTTTATGAGCTTACAATTCAAAGACATACTTTTATACATCCTAAGCTATTACAGACTATATGTGATGATGAATCTGCTTCGTTTAGAATCAATAAAAGTAAGCTGACAACAATATTTATTAACGATCGTCGGTATTAAATAGAGGCATTCACACCTTACTATATATAACCGCACTTAAATTGTCCTTATTTCAAAAACTACCGGCTTATAAAGTTTTTTATAAACACAAGTTGTAAACAGTATTTTTGTTTTTGTTAGATTCAAATAATAAATTGTTTTTATTATATTTTATAATATTTTTAACCAGGGTATAAGAAACCGCGTTAACTTTATCTTGATAAGTTTTTAAAATTTTTTCCTAAGCATATTCCTTTCTAAATAATTAACAGCTAGTATGTAGAAGTTATGTGGAAGAGGACGTATCCCTTTTCCGTCTGTAAGAGTACGAGGCGAGTATGGCACGCAGAACCAAATTGCAAACATTTGAAGTTGAAGTTGAAGAAGCCCTCACAAAAGCTATGAACTTTGATTTCGATCACACAGAATTTGAAACGATATCATCCAATAATTCTGAAAATGTTGTTAATGTCGATGATCTGATTCAAAAAATTGCAATGGCAGAAGAAGAATTTTTTGCTGAAAACGGTACTTCAACTTTTGTTTCTAATATTCATGATGAAGCTGTTGTTGATAAATCCGTTGTTGAACAGCTTTTTGCTCCAAAACCTTCACCTGATATCTCAGGTGGAACTGTTCATAATACATTGTTGCCTACAAAACTTCTTCCTGCAAATGATGATATAACAACCCCTGTAAATTTTGGACCATTCAAGCAGCGTTCTTCCTCTCGAGTCTACTGGTATACAACAGCGCTTAGTGCTTTATGGGCAACGGGAGGCGCTTTTATTGCGCATAAGCTCGCACCTACCGGACTAAGCTCCTTATCCAATATCAGCACTTTTGTCACATCCCCAACAGGACTTGCTGTAGCAGCCGGAACCGCAATTCCTATCCTTATATCTTGGGGCGTTGCTCAATTAACAAAACGTTCAAATGACTTGCACAATATTGCTCTTCTTATGACAAATGCTGCACAGCGCCTTAGTGAACCACAACATCTATCTGAAAAACAAGCTATTGCTATAGGGCAAACCATTCGTGAAGAAGTAGCGGCAATGAACGAAGGTATTGAACGTACCCTCGGACGTGCTGTTGAGCTTGAAGCAATCATTCAAGGTGAAGTTCACAATCTAGAACAAGCCTATGCTGAGAATGAATCACGCATTCACACATTAATCAAAGAATTGAGTAATGAACGCATAGCCATTTTGAATCACGCAGATCGCGTACAATCAACAATTAAAGGAACCCAAGAACAACTGAGTGATGAATTTGGTTTGGTTACCTCTAACATTGTAACCAATGTTGAAAAGCTTGCACAAACCCTGTCTCAAACTTTACAAAAACAAGGTGAAGACCTTGTTGAAAAACTTTCCTATGCCGGTGATGGCGTAACAAATCAGCTTGTTGAAAAATTTAACAAAACAACAACACAAATTCAGCAGAAAAACACAGAATTTTTTCATGAATTAGGAAAAAACTTCGATGGTTTTGCAAAACGATTTGATCATAATGAAAAACAAATAGAAAAGACTTTTAATGAAACAGCTGAAAAAGCGGAAGTGCACGTTGCTAAAATTGCAACACATATACAAGCAGTAACAGATCAAACTTTGCACGCTGTCGATGAAAAGTTTAAAGCCTTGGATAAAGCTCTTATTGATCGTAATAATCAATCTCTACAGAATTTTGATGAGAAGATCTTAAAGCTTGACGACCAGGCACATAAACTCTCTTCTAAATTTGATAACGTAACCTCGCAAGCAATTGGAGCCTTTGAACAACGTTTAGCAACTGTTGATCTTTCTCTTAAAGAACATAGTGATTCCATCATTGATTCCTTTATAGAACGCAGTCAGGCTTTAGAGGATAATGCTGAAAAACTTGGTAACTTCTTGGAATCTCATGTCTTGAAAATAAATGAAAACCTCCAAGAAAAAACAGCAGACATTACCCATGCATTTACAAATGGGCGTGAAGCTATTCTTTCTGCAATTGATAAAAGTAAAGAAAGTCTGAGAGAAGAAATTCAGTATGTCGACAATGCCATTGTTGATATTATACAAGAACGTTCACAAGATTTTAAAGTACAACTTTCTGATCAACGAGCTCTTATGGCAGATATGCTTGATAACGAGAAGAATAAAATTGCGGATACATTAAGAAATCAAATTGATGTCTTGTCCCAAAATACTTCTCATATTGAAAAAGTTTTGGCTGACAATATTCAAGTCGTTGATAAACAAGCTGAAAATCATATTACAAACATCATTCAATGCACTGAAAAACTACAAGATGTCATTGTACAAAGCTGCAATACAACTCAAGATGCTTTAGAAGCACAAGCGAGAAATATTGATATCCGTGCCGATGCTCTGCGTGACTCTTTAGCAATTAATAGTTTTTCTCTCAATGAAGTTCTTGCCGATCAAGCACGCACACTTGAGCAACGCATGGAAACAATCCATAACCTCATTGCAAAAAGTGATATACGTGTCGATATTGCATTGAAACAACAAATAGATTTAGTTGAGAGTGCAATTGTCGCCAATAATAAAAACATTACTGAAACGGTTCAAGATCATATCAAAAACATTGAAAGCCATGCCGAAATTTTAAAGAATACTCTCTCTCAATCGAGTGGTGTTTTCTTTGAAACCCTTGAAACACGTATGGAATCATTCGATACAGATCTAGAAGATCGTGCACACAAAATTTTTGAACGAACAACAACGCTAGAGGAAACATTATCTGAAAAATTTAGCCAAATCTGTGAAGCCATTGATATGCAAACATCTGTTATTGAGGAACGTTCTGACACGTTAAAAACGTCTCTCATGCTTAATAATGAGCAAAGTCAGATAATTCAACAAGCGCTGGAAAGCAGTGTTGACAATATGCGTGTAACCTTAGAAGACTCTGTTAATACAGTTACAGATAACCTGCATAATAAGATTATAAAAGCTTCTGATATTCTTTCTTCTACGAGTGAACAAATTCTTTCATCTGTTACAAATGTTACTGCACAAGCAGAAAATATTCTCTCAGAATCAGGCAATCGCATTGTATCAAATGTCAAAAAAACTGTTTATGATACCAGTGAAAAAGTTCTGTCAGTTCTATCTGAACAAACAGCGCATACTGTCGAAGCTTTCGCAACAGCCAGTCATAATGCACACGCATTATTGAACGAAACTATTCATACATCAACAACAGCAATAGAGCAGGTCCTTAATGAACGCTGTGATGTTCTTCATCACTCTATGCAAAATCTTAAAAATAATTTAGGATATCAGCTCTCTGATGTAACAAGCCGTCTGGAAGATGCAGGAAATCAAACAACAACACAAATTTCACAACATGTTGGAAAAATAACAGAGCTTACAAATCACTTAAATCAAGCAGCGCAAAATACGACAGAATCAATAGATTCTTTAACACAGCATATCGGTGAACAACTCTCTCTTTCCACACAAGATGCTGAACAAAGAATTTATGCACATAATGAATCTTTAGTGAATAGCTTAACCAAAGCTAACTCTGAAACACTTCAAACAATAACGGTTATGAAGGAAGAGCTTGTTAATAATGTCTCATCCATCTTAACACAGTTGAATCAATCAATTTACAATTTTCACGAAAATAGCAATGTTTTATTGTCAGCTGTTCAAAATATTGATGGTCAGTTTAATGAGAGTGCGAATAATTTTTTCCGCAACACGGACCAAGTAGCAGAGCGTTTATCAGTCTCAAATCAAGCGCTCAATAATAATGTTGAAATTCTGCAAGGACTTTCAAAGAATACCTTTGAACAAATTAATCATATAACAAGTAGCTTTGGTGAACATGCAAAGACACTTTCCCAAACTATTCACGTTCTTGAACAATCTGAAAATTCACTTAGTGCAACACTTGAAGAAAAACATAATACGCTTTCTGTATTAAGCGATGCTCTTGTTTCAAAATCTCATGAAATTAATCAAATGATTGGGCATTATGAAAAAATCTTTAACTTAGCACTTGAACGCTCTGATAAGAATGCGCGTAACTCCACAAATTCATTCCAACAATCACTTAATAGGCTTGTTAGTGAAGCATCAACGCGTTTTTCAGAAGCAGCAGAAGATATACGTCGTTCCGCTGATGAAGTTCGTTTAGAGCTTTCAAAGATTAATGATGATATCGATGAAAATGTAAAAAAACTTCCAGAAAAGACAAAAGAAACAACGCAAACAATTCGCACAGCTTTGAATGAACAGATTACAGCGTTACAAGATCTAGTCAGTGTTATACAAAATGATCAAAAGAGCGCAAAAAAACAGCTGATATCAGAATTTCCTGCATCATCAATGTTTAATCAAAGAAGTGACAGTTCCACTGAGTCCATTAAAAAAATTGTGCCACCTAAGCCTATTTTGCAACAAGATCAAAGCAAAAAAAGACCAAATAAATGGGTGTCAAATCTCTTAGAAAGGGCTTCACGTGAAGAAACGTTTTATGATGCTCCCCCTAGTGATAATGTTTTAACATCAGTGCAAACAAAACCATCTCCTGCAAACAGCTCTCTTAATTCATTAGCCTCTGGTATAGTGCAAGCTATTAATCATAATGCCATTGTTGAGCTATGGGATCATTATCAACGTGGGCAAAAAAATATCGTAACAGAACGCCTTTATACTTTAAATGGACAAAAAATATTTGAAATGATTAAGAGAAAATATATGAGCGATTTTGAGTTTAAACGTTCAGTGAGTCAATATATTACAGATTTCGAAAAGCTCTTACGTGATATATTGCACAGTTCTGGTTCTTCCAACTCAGTTCGCAAATACCTGATATCAGATACCGGAAAAGTTTATACTATGCTTGCTCATGCAAGTGGTCGAATCCAATAAACAAATAAGAAAGTGGAAAAATATTTTTTCCACTTTTTCTCTCTCTCCAGTTGTTTTAGTGGTTCATCGTAGAGTCCTTTTCTTTCAACTGTAGCTTTGTACTTCAAAGGCTGAATAATTGGCATGCGGTTTTCTTTGATATCCTAAGCAATACCCCTGAAGCATATTTTCTTATCCTTCTCTTAATCCCTTTATTTTTCATAGTTTCATAAAGATACAAAACTGATAATATTATTTATTTGCTCATTCTCAATATTTTTCGTGCTTTTGTGAAATAGTTTATAAGAAATATTTCTATTTCTTTCTTAGCTTGAAATATATAAGTAAATATTTTTTATTATTATAGGTGGATTTGAAATGAATGAATTGTATTATATTAAAATTTTTCACTCAACATACGAGATGATCCATTATAAATTATAAAGCAACGTATTATACGGAATATATGAACTTTAGGTATAAAACATGCAATTACAGCTGTTTCGGATATACCTTTCATTTATTAAAACACACATTTGTCAGTATATTAAAAATATACAGCTCGCATTATTAAGAGTTTAATTGAATAATAAACAAAACAACTTTAATTTTTAAAGTTCCAATTTCCTTTAAAATAGCTGCAAAAACAATTTATAAATTGCAAATTGTTATTTAAAATTTCTTCTAGCTCCCTATAGAAATTTAAATAAAGAAAATGAAGTTAATAGACAACACTCTTCTTTTCTTTCCTTATTTTGTAAGCATTGCAAAAAAAATAATGGCTTGGTAATGTAATCATTAGTAATATTTTATTTGTTTGTAACTAATCAATTTTTACGCGTTTTATTAAGGAAAAGAAAAAACTAATCGTGCTGCTATCAATGAAATTATTCATGCACACAAACAAAAAGAATCATCGAACTGGTTTTACGATCCAGAAAAATTTGCTCATGCTCATGCATTTTGATATTCAGAGAAATGAGGATCTATTAGTGGACAAAACCTTATCGTAGATGGGACATCTCGTATACACATACGCTAACTTGGATATCATAAAAATGTCTAGAAAACGAAATAGTGATTTCAGTTCACCAAAAGCTGAACTTGACAGTGCCGCACTTTTTTATCACCAACACCCAAAACCTGGAAAATTGGAAATACAAGCAACAAAACCTCTTGATAATCAACGTGATTTGGCTCTTGCTTATTCTCCAGGCGTTGCAGCACCATGTCTTGCGATTCATGAAGATCCCACTCTTGCTGCCCAATATACCTCCCGTGCTAATTTAGTCGCTGTTATATCCAATGGAACTGCTGTTCTTGGTTTAGGAAACATTGGTCCACTCGCTTCAAAGCCAGTTATGGAAGGCAAAGCCGTTTTATTTAAAAAATTTGCGAATATTGATGTTTTTGATATTGAAATTGATGCATCCGATATAGAACAAATGGTGCAAACAATATCGACCTTAGAACCTACATTTGGTGGTATTAATCTTGAAGACATTAAGGCTCCTGAATGTTTTGACGTCGAAGAAAAGCTTCGTGCTAAAATGAATATTCCAGTTTTTCATGATGACCAACATGGAACTGCCATTATTGTTTCTGCGGCTGTATTAAACGCCTTAAATCTTTCAGGAAAAAAAATTGAAAATGCAAAAATAGTTACCTCAGGTGCAGGTGCTGCTGCCCTAGCTTGTCTTAATCTTTTGGTTCGTCTTGGGGCGAAAGTTGAAAATATTTGGCTTAGTGACTTAGAGGGTGTTGTTTATGAAGGTCGCAAGACCCTTATGGATCGTTGGAAAATCAATTACGCACAAAAAACGGACGCACGAACTTTATCTGATATTATTGATGATGCGGATATTTTTCTAGGCCTATCTGCGGGTGGTGTTTTAAAGCCTGAATATCTTAAAAGAATGGCTCAAAATCCACTCATTTTAGCGCTAGCTAATCCAGTACCAGAAATTATGCCTGAAGAAGCACGCTCTATACGGCCAGATGCAATGATCTGCACAGGACGCTCTGATTATCCTAATCAAGTTAATAATGTCCTTTGTTTTCCCTATATCTTCCGTGGTGCATTAGACGTAGGTGCTCGTGCAATTAATGAAGAAATGAAAATGGCCGCTGTTCATGCTATTGCTGCCCTTGCACGTGAAGAAACTTCAGATGTTGTAGCACGTGCATACTCAAAAGAACCACCCAATTTTGGACCAGACTATCTGATCCCCTCTCCTTTTGATCCGCGTTTAATACTGCGTATTGCTCCCGCTGTCGCTAAAGCAGCAATGGCAACTGGTGTCGCCATTCGTCCCATTGAAGATATGGAAGCCTACTATGATATCCTCAATCGATTTGTCTTTCTTTCTGGTTTAACAATGAAACCTGTTTTTGCTGCAGCAAAAACAGCAAAACGTAAACGCGTCATCTATGCCAATGGTGAAGATGAACGCGTCCTTCGTGCAGCACAAGTTGTCATTGAAGAACAAACAGCAACGCCTCTCCTTATCGGCCGTCCTCATGTCGTGGAAGCGAGATTAAAACGCTTTGGTTTAAGAATTCGTCCTGGTATAGATTTTGAATTAACAAACCCTGAAGATGATCCACGTTTTCGTGATTATGTTAATTTATTTTTTCATTATACAGGAAGGCGTGGTGTTACGCCTGAAATGGCAAAAACCGTAGTGAGAACATCAACAACGGCTATTGCTGCCCTTGCCGTCATGCGTGAAGAAGCAGATGCAATGATTTGCGGCTTAGAAGGACGTTTTGAACGACAACTTGAATTGATTGAACAAATTATCGGTCTTGATCCTAAAGTTCACCGTTTTTCTGCTATGAGTTTGCTTATCTCTCAACAACGTACTCTTTTCCTCACAGATACTTACGTTAATGAAAATCCTTCTGCAGAAGAAATCGCTGAAATGACTGTGTTGGCAGCTCAAGAAGTTGAAGCATTTGGAATAACACCAAAAGCAGCCTTATTATCACACTCAAACTTTGGTTCTAAAAACACGGAAAGTGCGCGTAAAATGCGACGTGCAACAGAAATTCTTGCCAAATTACACCCTGATTTAGAAGCAGATGGCGAAATGCATGGTGATGCTGCCCTTTCCAAAGTTTTTCGTGATCGTGTTTTTCCTGATTCTCGTCTTAAAAGTGAAGCTAATTTGCTTGTCTTTCCAACACTTGATGCAGCCAATATCACGCTCAACACTGTTAAAAGCCTCACAAATGCACTCCATGTTGGTCCTATTTTAATCGGGGCAGCACGTCCCGCCCATATCTTAACGCCTTCAGTAACTTCACGGGGAGTTGTTAATATAACAGCCCTTGCTGTCCTTGCGGCCAATAGAAAAAATAGTCTCGTAAAATAAATGTGCAATAAAATTTCAAAGTTTTTTTAATATTGAGATATAGTATTTCATGTATTGTAAACCTCTTTTCTCTATAGAAAAGACAGCTATATTCTGGATTAAGTCTTTTTTTTAAAGAGAAAAAAGGCTAGAAGAGCAATATTAAATGTATTTTGAATTTACTAACTCTATAATAAGGAACCCTTACATTGCCTTCCACGTTTGATAAAGTTGCTGATATCATTGCAGAAATCAGTGAAATTGATCGCAATACAATTACACCTGAAAGTCATACAATTGACGATCTAGGAATTGACAGTCTTGATTTTCTTGATATTGTTTTCGCTATTGATAAAGCTTTCGGAATAAAAGTCCCTCTAGAACAATGGACACAAGAAGTCAACGAAGGTACCGTTGCAACAGAAGAATACTTTGTTCTTAAAAACCTTTGTGCAAAAATTGATGATCTCGTTGCCTTAAAACAGGCAGGTTAATTTTCATCATGCATAATCAATCCGTATTCATCACTGGTATAGGCCTCATAAGCTCTCTGGGGGAAGGAACTGATCTACATTGGAATCTCTTAAATAATCCAAACCGTACACCAAATCTAGATTGTACAACATTTTCACCCTACACGGTTCATAAATTGCCTGAAATTGATTGGAGTTTACAAATTCCTAAAAAAAGCGATCAACGGCAAATGGGAACATGGCAGCGTCTTGGTACCTATGCGGCTGGTCTTGCTCTTGATGATGCCGGCATGAAAAATAATGAACAACTCACTTCAACAATGGATATGATCGTAGCAGCAAGTGGAGGAGAGCGTGATATTACTGTTGATACACAGATTCTTTCTAAAGCGCGCACAGTTGCCGATCATGCCTCTATGTTAAATGTTGCTCTTTCAACTGAACTTCGTCCAACATTATTTTTGGCACAACTTTCAAACCTTTTGGCAGGAAACATTTCAATTGTTCATAAAGTCACTGGATCATCTCGTACATTTATGGGAGAAGAAGGCAGTGGGCTTTCTGCACTTCAAATTGCTGTAGCTCGTATTCGATCAGGTCAAAGTACCCATGCTCTTGTAGGAGGTTCCTATAATGCACAAAGTTATGATATGTTGTTGGCGCATGAGCTTGCTGGTCTTTTAACCCATAATGGATGGAGCCCAGTGTGGGATCGTGAAATCCACCCCGGCGGCGGTATCATAGCCGGTTCTGGTGGTATCTTCCTAGTTCTTGAAAGTGGAGAACATGCAAAAAAACGCAACGCACGTGCTTATGCTGAAATTAGCCAAATTATTACAGACCAAACAGATAGAACCAAAATTCCGCTTAGAGAGTCAATTGCAACAATGTTAAAAACTGCGGGCGCTAAATCTGCCTTAGCCATCTCAGCAGCCTCAGGAGCTCACGAAGCAACAAAAGCAGAGAAAAATGCTCTTGACAATGCTGATCTATCTTACCGTGGCATTACAACATTATTTGGTTATATGCGGGAAGCGCAATTTCCTCTAGCTCTAGCTCTTGCAGCACTTTCAATTGAAAAAAAACACAGTTTTCCAGCGTTAAGTCCTCATGAAAAACCTTTTTCTAAAGAAGTACGTGAAATATTTGTTACAACTATCGGTATAAAAAGAGCTGAAGGTATTGTGCGTCTTACAGTTATTTGAAGGGGAATTTCTATAGTGAAATATCATGATCATTTTGGACGTCCACTTGTAGCAATAACTGGAGCAGGCATTGTCACATCACTGGGACAAGGGAAACATGAAAATTGGCAAAAATTAACAAGCGGTGTAAGCGGTATCCACAAAATAACACGTTTTCCCGTTGAGGGATTAAATACATATATTGCTGGAACAATTGATTTTCTCAAAGAAAGTACACTTGGTGCTTCAGCTCTCTCTGAGAAGCTTGCACATCTTTCTGCTGAAGAAGCTTTGGAACAAGCTGCTATTGATAAAAAAAATTTTAATGGACCACTCTTTCTCGCTGCTCCTCCTGTTGAACTTGAATGGACCGCACGTTTTAGTCTTGATCAAGAGCAAGAATTCAATAATGAACCTTCTTATGCACATCTTCTTAAAGTCTGTAAGGATAAACTCCATGAAAAGCTTTTTGAAACCACACAATTTGGTGCAATTGCAGAAAAACTTCAAAAAAGATTTGGCACAAAAGGACTTCCTGTTACACTTTCCACTGCTTGTGCATCTGGGGCAACAGCAATTCAATTAGGTGTTGAGTCTATTAGACGGGGAGAGACAAATCGAGCTCTCATAATTGCGACAGATGGATCAGTTTCAGCAGAATCTCTCATCCGTTTTTCGTTACTATCTGCTCTTTCAATCCAAAATGATCCTGCTGAAAAAGCAGCAAAACCCTTTAGCCGTGATCGGGATGGATTTGTTATGGCAGAAGGCTCAGGTGCTTTTGTTCTTGAATCTCTTCAAAGCGCATTAAACCGTAATGCTACAGTTTTAGGAATTTTAGCTGGCTGTGGAGAAACCGCCGATGATTTTCACCGTACACGTTCAAAACCCGATGCATCACCAGCAATTGAATCCGTTCGCAAAGCTTTAAATGATGCAAAAATAACCATCAATGAAATTGATTATATTAATGCACATGGAACTTCGACACCTGAAAATGAGAAAATGGAATATCTTGCATTATCAACAGTATTCGGTGATCTTTTAGAGCATATTCCAGTCTCTTCTAATAAATCAATGATTGGGCATACATTAACTGCTGCTGGTGCAATAGAAGCGGTTTTTTCGCTTTTAACCATTCAATCGGGGATACTTCCACCTACAATAAATTATGATAATCCTGACCCTGCTATCCCTTTAGATGTTGTTCCTCATCATAGCCGTAAAGCCTGTGTCAATGCGGTTTTGTCAAACTCATTTGGATTTGGTGGTCAAAATATGAGTCTTGTTATCACTGCATATAAAGGATAATCCTTTAATAATAAAATTTTATAACGCTAACCTAATAATATATTTAAGGGGGATGATAATGCGTGCACTGCAACTCTTTGATGATCGTCGGCTTGAAATCACCAATATTTCCCCGCCATCTTCACCTAGTATAGGTGAAGTAACTGTGCGGATAAAAGCCGTTGCTCTTAATCATATTGATGTATGGGGATGGCGTGGCATGGCTTTTGCGAAAAGAAAAATGCCACTCATCATTGGTGCAGAAGCCTCTGGTGAGGTTATACAAATAGGAGATGGCGTTGAACATCTCCAACTTGGACAGATTGTCTCAATTTATGGTGCAAAAACTTGCGGAATATGCCAAGCTTGTCATGAAGGGCGGGATAATCTTTGCAGTCATGTAAAGGGAGTCTACGGTTTTCACCTTGATGGATTTGCGTGTGAGCTTGTCAATTTGCCAGCACATTTATTAGTTCCATCACCTCCCCAATGTGATGAATTGCAGGCAGCAGTTGCTCCAATTACTTTTGGTACCGTAGAACACATGCTTTTCGATAACGCAAAACTACAAGCAGGAGAAACAATCCTGATACAGGCTGGTGGTTCAGGTATTGGCTCTGCAGCCATTCAACTTGCAAAACACATAGGCTGTACAGTTATCACAACTGTAGGTTCAGATGAAAAGATTGCAAAAGCACACTCTCTTGGAGCAGATCATGTAATTAATTATCGTAAAGACCGTTTTGAAGGTGTGGTGCGTAAATTAACCCAAAAAAAAGGTGTTGACGTTGTTTTTGAGCATGTTGGTGTAGATACATGGAACGGTTCTCTGTTATGTATGAAAAAAGGAGCACGCTTAGTGACTTGCGGTTCTACCTCTGGTGTTTCAGCACCAATCAATCTCATGCAATTATTCCAACAACAACTTAAGATATTCGGTTCATTTGGCTGCCGTATGGAAAATATGAAAAACGCCATGCAAAAAATGGCAGAAAAAACTGTACACCCTGTCATTGATACAATTGTTGAGCTTGATGAAATTGATACAGCTTTAAAACGAATGGAGAGCCGTGATGTTTTTGGTAAAATTATCCTTAAAATCGATTAATCATGATGAAGCTTTCTCTTAAAAATCTCATATATCGTATTAAAATTATAGCTAAAAAAATATCCTACTTGTTATGGGCATATCTGCTCTTTGGTTCTTTATTTATTCTAAAATGCTTTCCTGCCAAAATGGGAATTTCTTTTTTTGCTTGGTTAGCAAAAAAAATTGGTCCCCTTGTACATCGTCATCAAATCACACTTGCAAACCTTAGGAGTGCATATCCAGAAAAAACAGAGCAAGAACTCCATGCGATTGCAATAGAAATGTGGGAAAATATAGGACGTTTCCTAGCCGAATATATTTTTCTTGATAAAATTTTTGATTTTGATCCTCATACGAACGAACCAGGTTTCATTGAGGTTAAAGGCGTTGAAATATTTGAGCGATTAAAAAATGAAAAAAAACCACATATTTTTTTCACTGCACATACTGGAAATTTCGAACTTCTGCCTATTTGTGCACAAAGTTTTGATCTTAATGTTACGGTATTATTTAGACCACCTAATAATCCCTATGTTGCCAAACGAATCCTTAAAGCACGACAAACTTCTATGGGACATCTTGTTCCCTCCAAGGCCGGTGCAGCATGGGCATTAGCAGCCAAATTAGAAGAAGGTGAAAATGTTGGTATGCTCGTTGATCAAAAATTTCGCCGCGGAATCATGGGAACATTTTTTAACAGACCCCTTAAAACAAATCCCTTAATTATAAAACTTGCTCGACAATATGATTGTGATATTTATCCAACACGTTGTATTCGTTTGCCTAATGGACGTCATCGTTTAGAGTTATATGAGCATGTAGAACTTCCACGTGATGAAAAAAACGATATCGATATAGCTGCTTCTACGCAAAAGTTAAATGATATTGTTGAATCTTGGGTCCGTGAATATCCTGGACAATGGATGTGGTTACATAGACGTTGGGACATCTAACATAAGCTCTATTGCTTATAAAGGAAGTGCAAATGTTAGCCTCAAAAAATATCAAAGATCTCACTGCAATTATCACTGCATTACGGAATGCTGATAGTGGCTGTATCTGGCATAAAAAACAAACTTTTGAATCCCTCATACCCTATATGCTCGAAGAAGTTTACGAAGTCATCGATGCCATTGAACGAAAAAACCGAAAGGATCTCTGTGAAGAACTTGGGGATCTTCTTTTACAAGTTATCTATCATGCTATCCTTGCACAAGAAGAAGGCAGCTTTACTTTTGAAGATGTTGTTTATGCAATCACGGCAAAAATGATTCGACGCCATCCTCACGTTTTTGGAAATGCCGAGCAAAAAAAACGCGGATTTATAAAAGAGGAGTGGGAATATATAAAAAAAAGAGAACAGGCTGAACAAAAAAAATTGCACGAAGAAAAAAACACCAATTCCTCCACAAGCATACTCGCACAAGTAAAACAAATCCAGCCAGCAAACCAAGAGGCACTTGCTTTACAAGAAGCAGCAGCTAGAGTAGGTTTTGATTGGCAAAAAAGTGATAAAGTTTTTGAAAAAATAGAAGAAGAACTTGAAGAGCTCAAAGAAGCAATCAAAAATAAAAAAAATTCAGAAATAGAAGCAGAGTTTGGAGATCTCTACTTTATTCTCCTTAATCTCGCACGCCACTTAGCGATTGATTCACAAAAAGCATTAAAAAAACGAATATAAAATTTCGAAATCGTTTCGCCTATATTGAAGAAAAGCTATCCACTCAATCTAAAAAACTCACTGACGCATCCTTAAATGAAATGGAAGCACTGTGGAAGCAAGCTAAAAATGAACAATAAAAAATATTAGATTTCTTCTACTTAAAAGAAAAATTTCCCCTAAAATTACTGAATTATAATTTAGCTCAGCTCAATTTGTTTTATATTGATCCTGCGTAGCAGGACGAAGTTCCACCGATTCGCCACACCCACATGCTGAAACTTGATTAGGATTTTTAAAGACAAAACCAGAACGAAGCGTTGTCACTTCATAATCCATCTGCGTCCCTAATAAAAATAATACCGCATCATGTGCTACAAAAACACGGGCACCATTCACTTCAACAACATCCGCATCTATCCCCTTTTCTTTGACAAGAGTAATTGTATACTCCATCCCTGCACAACCACCTTTTTTGATTCCAACAAGAATACCCTGTGCATCTTTTGCATCCATAATCGCTTTAACACGATCCACTGCTGCTTCCGTCAAATTTATTACCGAAAAACGGCTCATCGTTTACTCTTTTCTTAGTTCAATAGAAACTTTGAAAGTTTTTCCTCTACAATATTCTATCTGGTATTTTAGAAAAAAAACAACAAAACATTAATTAATGCATTCTGATCTTGTTTATTTGGATAAAAACGCATACCCATAAAATGAGATTTGTGATTATACAATCCAGAACTTACATTTTTTGTCCACATAGAATGAAAAATGCCTCGTCTATAAAAACTCAAAGGAAAATGTTTCAATGTCATACATTCACTCCTCTCCTTTTGAAAATCTTTATCTTTTTAGAAAAGTAACGATTCGATAAGGAAAAAATATACCTCCCCCATTCATTTGCTCCCCTCCTTCTCCAACCCATGCCCCTAAAGTCACCAATCTTACCCCTTCAAAATCTGCAAAAGTAGTTAAATGCATACATCTATTAGCTATAGAGCTAAAAGTTTAATGATCACAAAGAATTTTATAGATTCATTACGTATCTTGAACTGACAACAAAATATTGATGTCCCAAATTTTTACTTTCAAAAACTCTAAGTGCAAAAGCATTTTAGATTTTATTCTGTTTATTTTTTCTCTTGCCTTTAAAGAAACAGTCATTTAATCGTTTTACACGAACTCGGAGCGTAGCGCAGCTTGGTAGCGCACTTGACTGGGGGTCAAGGGGTCGTGGGTTCAAATCCCGCCGCTCCGACCATTTTTTAAATTCTATAAAATAAAAAATAAGCTTACTTAAAAAATGAATTATTATGCATTTCAATTGCACATACATGATTTTTTTCTTCAACGTAGAATAATATGCAATAACATTTTATCATAAATTCGAGATAAGCTGTTTCATTAAAATAAGATTCGTTCTTAGGAACACACGAAACGCGAGACCTTTTGTCTCGCGTTTTTTATTCTTCAGAAAAATTTATAATTATTCGGTCTTATATTTTCTAAATTTTCCTACACGATAATTTCGCTGTTATCATTTTTTGTAATGGCTGGTGACATCTGTACGGTTATCTTTTTAGGTTTTAATTCCGCTGGCATTTCCCGTTTAAGCTGAATATGAAGAAGCCCATCTCCAAGTTCTGCTCCAATAACCTTAACATGATCAGCCAAATGAAAACGCCGTTCAAAAGCACGCGAAGCAATGCCTCGATAAAGGAATTCTCGCTCTTTATCATCATTTTTAGTCTTTCTATCTCCCTTAACGATCAGCTGGTTACAATGCGTTTCAATATCAATTTCATCTTGGGAAAAACCAGCAACCGCCATAGAAATTCTATAAGAATCTTCAGTTAAACGCTCGATATTATAAGGGGGATAAGAAGAAACTTCATCTGGTTGTGTTCTAGAATCAAACCAGTTAAAAAGATGATCAAAACCTACTGTGGAACGATAAAATGGTGAAAAATCTACTTGACGCATAATATTGCCCTCCTCTAGAGCGACTATAACTTAATAATTAATTCACAAAGTTCCCAAATGGCAAACTTGCTTGTGAACCTGCGGTCCCATCATGGCAACCACACCATATTATCTGGTAATCGCTTTTCTTTATTTCAACTCTTTTGGACCTAAATTGATAAAAACTATCTAAAAAGCAATATACCCCTTTTTAAATCTTTTTTCTTCATTACATAAATCTCAAAGCACTAAGCAGCAAATACACTGTAAAGGATTTCAATTGGAAACACCTCTTTATCCCATAGACTGGGGTTCCACTCCTCCTAATATCCATCATGGTACTCTTAAAATAGCAATAGATCACGAAATTCGTTTTGGGATAACATATCCTGAGGTGGAAAAATCTAAAGGAACAATTGTTATTCTCAAAAGCTACGCAAATGCTTTAGAAAAATATTTTTTATTAATAAATGAAATTTCTAAACGCGGTTTTCATACAGCAATATTTGACTGGTTTGATCAAGAAAAAAAATCCTTCAAGATAAGAAAAAAAATCCGACATCACTGTTTTGATATAAATAATGATCTTAATGACTTATATAAATTTCTTAAAAATATTGTTTATCCTAATTGTCCGCCTCCTTACTCTATGCTCACCTATGGCATAGGTGGATTGATAGCACTTAGCGGATTAGATCTTATTAATCATCAGTTTAGTAGATTACTCTGTGTTTCTCCGCTTTTCGCTCCATTCGGCAATAAAACGAATGGTTTTCAACATAAATTAACACAATTTCTTTCTGATATAGGTCTTGGCTTTATACCAGCGAAAGATGGGAAAAAATTAAACAAAACAAAACAAAAAAATATACAATTGGAACACATGCATAAAGTGCCAATCTCTTCCATTAAGCCCCCAACATCGCAATGGATGGCATCGGTATTTAATGCGATTGATTCTATGAAGAGAAATGTACTTCACGGAGATTTACGAATCCCAACACTCTTTATTCTTGCCAATCAAAACAATATTGCAAACAACATTGAAGTACGGCAATTATGCCAACACACACGTCTGACAGAAAGTATTACTATTAAAGGTGCTGAACTGGATACAATTATGGTTAATGAAGATTATAAAAAGCAATTTTGGGCAGCATTTGATGCATTTATTCCCAGTAATGTATCTATAAAATAAAACTAAATCTTAATTTCCGCTCCGCCCCATCAAAAAAGTAAATTTCTACGAGCATTGGGCCTACAAACGCTTTTTAATATAACGGTTTTTACTTTCCAACCACTCATATAATTCGTTTTCTAACCTCTACAGGCAAGCCATGGCCTAAATATTCACCATGCATTCTAATAAAAAAACTAATATACAAAGTATATCATTACATTAAAAAATATTATTTTACATCATAAAAATATTTTATATAATTAATAAATATATATTAATATAACATGGTACATATTTATAAGTAAATCATCAAAATACTATTTTTGATATATTTTTAATGGATGATTTAATATTATATCTATAAAAACAATATGTTTAATCTATTTAAGAGAAAACTTAAAATAAAGCGCGTTTATAATAATTATTACAAATCTCTATAAAAACAAATAACTATAAAAATTCTATTTCTTAGGAGAACTTTTTAAAAACAATAAATTAACACAATATTCTTCTAATTGCTCAATATAAGAAAATCCCTACAATAACGGTTTTCATAAGTTTTTTAATGGAATTCTGATAACAATCAGCAAATTTAAAAGAAAAGATAGCAATGAATCATTTTAAAAGTTTTAGAGAACCCCTTCTTTTTCAAAATCACATATATTTCGAATTTAACCAACTCACAACGATTATGCTGTATTCTGAATAAGAATGTAAGAATTAACCATTTTGCCATTCATTTCAATTATGAGCATTTTACCATCTTTTTTATAAATACTCTATATTGTATAATTGATGCGGCAAAACTCTGACAAATGGAGCCATTGGAACATAATCATGAAACGAATCCTGCTCGCAGAAGATGATAACGATATGCGTCGCTTTCTCGTAAAAGCCCTAGAACGTGCAGGCTACGAAGTCGCCGATTTCGATAATGGTATTAGCGCATATGAACGTTTACAAGAAGAGCCATTTTCCCTTCTCCTGACTGATATTGTGATGCCAGAGATGGATGGTATCGAACTCGCACGACGTGCTACTGAGATTGACCCTGATTTACGAGTAATGTTCATTACAGGTTTTGCAGCGGTAGCACTCAATTCAAATAGCGATGCCCCTCCTGATGCAAAGGTTCTCTCTAAGCCATTTCACTTACGTGAACTCGTCAATGAGGTTGAAAAGATCCTTATCGCTGCTTAAAAAGTATTTTTTTAAGTTATTTTCATCTGTTGAAAGAGAAAATGAAATTAAGCATTGACGTCTGGCATTCTATATGGTGTATGCAACATCAATAAATGGGCGTGTAGCTCAGCGGGAGAGCACTACGTTGACATCGTAGGGGTCACAGGTTCAATCCCTGTCACGCCCACCATATAGCCTGATATTGCTATTAAGTTATTGATACTTCATATATTTTTTAAGTGAGGGATACGTAAATAAAAGTGAGGGAATAGGATTTTGTAGCGTGCTCTCAATTATTGCGAATCAAGAGTTCTTTTCGGGGTGTTTTTTTAGCCGTACCTGCTGTCCAAAGGGTCTCTAATTCTAAAAAGTCAAAATCCCTAAAAATCTCTCGAACCGCATCACAATCATTCAGACTCAAGACAAATTTACCTTGGATCCCTTTGAGAACTTTTGCCATGTTCACAAAATCATCTTCAACAAAATTCCCAGAGCTGTAACACTTCTTCTTCACAAGATAAGGCGGGTCTAGGTAAAATAAACTGTCTGGTGCATCAAAAAGTTCGACAACCCGATCCCACGACAAATTTAAGATCGTCGTATCAAGAAGCTTCTGTCTAACACGTCTCATCCTTGATAACAGCTTATCGGGATTAAATGCTATAGGCTTTTTCCTTCCAAAGCTAAAAGAGACATACTCTTTTTTCCCATACATCACACAACGTTGGAGAAACAAAAAACGTGCGGCTCTTTCAACTTTGGAGAGGCTCTCTGCTTCAATAGCCGCAAGTTCAAAAAACAACTGTCTTGAACAAACAAACCACTCTAGTCGTTTGGCTAAATCTTCAAAGTCATTTTGAACACATTGAAACAGATTCGTGATCTCTCCATTCAAATCATTAATAACGGAATATTTTGCTGGTCTTTTATTGAGGAAAATAACACCAGAACCTAAAAATGGTTCAACATAGGTTTCATGGTCAATATTATTTAAAATCGGTATAATTTTCTTACGTAGATAGTGTTTACCACCCATCCACGCAAACAATGTTTGTGTAAATTCTTGTTTCATCATATTTTAAAGGAGAGGTTTAATATTTAACTTTTTGTTATCCACTTTTTAAGGTGTGAGAAGCTATTCTCTATGGCGTCCACAAAACGGGAAAAATCTATTACAAACATAAAGGCAATAAA
>NZ_JBHINE010000019.1:0-39474 GCF_042194715.1 Bartonella sp. CM120XJJH
TAGCAGACTTCAAAGAAACATTAGAAACATTGTGCGAAGCGTGCTTTATAGAGAAATGTTAGAAAATCCTATTCCCTCACTTTTATTTACGTATCCCGTACTTTAAAAAAGATTATAAAGATCAATTGATTATATAGATCAAAATAAAGTTTGTTACTCCTGTTTGGCAGATTAATTTTAAATTTGGTAGTTTCAGGAGAAGATTTCTATCAACTATAGTCCGCTCTCTGATTAAGATAAGAATATCTATCTCTTTGAGCTTATCTTCTAAATCACATTCTTTAGCTAAATTATTGATAACCAGCACTTCATGCGATTTCATTAATTTTGTAATAGACTGTAATGTTAGGGTGGCTTTTTGATAGTCATCTGGAATTAATATTTTCAATTTAAACCTCCCGTTTCATTCATCAATATTTGAGCTCATTATTTCATTTCTAAAACAACCAAAAAGCAATCTTACTGCTGATATTTTGACATAACGCTAAGCCTATTAACAAATTATACCTCTTGATTTCATTGTTATTTTTAGCAATAAGAATGGTATTAATCAGTTCGTTTTTATAAACTTTAACACATTGCGACAAAAAGAAACAGTTTGACGCAATAGATGAAGAATTGCGCTTTTCTCATATTCTAGAGGACGGATTTGAAGTGCTATGCTGGACTGAAATCCATGTTCCAGTTTCTTATAATAAACTACCAAGAAGGCCATACTTACGAATCATATTTTATTGTCGAAACAGAAAAAGCTCCATATTTGTGCGAGAGAAAGCGTGCTTCATATAAGTGTGGTGTCTCTCTATTATTCGTTAAGATATAACTTATTTGTAGCATAAAGAGTAAATTTATTAAAATCATGATAAGAGAGAGATAGGAACTTTATAGGAGTATCATCATAGGATTAAGTCGTTTTGTTGAGAGCTATTTCTATTTCTGCCAAAAGGTTTTTGATATATTTAATTATTATTTCGTAATAGTGGATATACTTTATTTTTATGTGCAAGAAAGCTGATTGATTGTGTAAAATAGTATTCATAAAATTACATCATTCTTATCCTGTTAAGGACATTTTTTCTAGCGAGGGTTTTGCAATTGCAATGCTCTTTTTCTCATTCTAAATTTTGCTTAGAAAAAGCGTATATAGGTGTTATTTTAAATTTAAGATATGCATATTCCATTGTTGGTGTTACTGTTGTAAAAGATGATATTTTATCTGATAAGTATAAGGTGTTACAAAGAAGATCGATGTATAGATAAAATTTAGATTGTTACAATATCTTGAAAAAGCAATGGGTAAATAATTGATAATTGTGCTACGAAAGTTGTTAGGTGGGCGTGTGTCAGCAATTCTTAATAAAAAAGTTTTTCTTGATAGTCGTTTTTTTCAAAATATTGCTCTTTTTATGCAAATTTTATGTTGGTAAGTTATGCAGTTTTCACCGGAACAGGATAGTGCATTGAAGGCTGTTGCCGCGTGGTTGAAGGAAGGGCGTTCTCCGCTTTTCCGTCTCTTTGGCTATGCGGGGACAGGAAAGACAACACTTGCCCGTCATTTTGCTGAAACAGTTGATGGTTCTGTTCAGTTTGCTGCGTTTACGGGCAAAGCAGCGCAGGTTTTACGCTCTAAAGGTGCAAGCAATGCTTGTACTATTCATTCGTTGATTTATTGTCCACGTGGAGAAGAAGAAGTTTCCGATGAAATAACAGGAAAGAAGTCTATTGCTCCAACATTTACATTAAATCGAAGAAGTGCGGCTGCACAAGCTAAACTCATTATTGTCGATGAATGTTCAATGGTAGATGAAAAATTGGCGCGTGATTTAATGAGCTTTCGGACGCCAATTCTTGTTCTGGGTGATCCAGGTCAATTGCCTCCTATATCAGGTGGAGGATTTTTTTCCAATGGAGAACCAGATTTTCTTCTTTCAGAAATTCATCGGCAAGCGCGAGATAATCCGATTATACGTCTTGCTATGGATGTGCGTGAAGGACGCGATATTGCTTATGGTGATTATGGAGAAGCGCGCGTTGTTACACGTAAAGAGGTCAATCAACAATTGGTTTTAGATGCTGATCAGGTATTGGTAGGGGTTAATCGTACGCGCTATCTTTATAATCAGCGTTTGCGTGTGTTGAAAGGATTTACAGCAGATTATCCACAAGCAGGAGACAAGCTGGTGTGTTTGCGAAATGATCCTACTAAAGGTTTGTTGAATGGCTCTTTATGGAAGGTTATGACTTCACAGAAAGAGACTGTTAAACCAAGTATTAATCTTCTTGTAAAACCAGAAGAAGGTGAGCGTGGGGTAGCAAAGATTAAACTGTTAAAAGCAGCGTTTGAAAACCCTGATCAAGAAATTTCATGGCAATTAAAAAAGCGATATGATGATTTTGATTATGGGTATGCATTAACTGTTCATAAAGCGCAAGGTTCTCAATGGAATAACGTTGTTTTGTTTGATGAAAGTTTTGCATTTCGTGATATGTATGCGCGTTGGCTTTATACGGGAATTACGCGCGCAGCAGAACGTTTAATGATTGTTCGATAGAAGAAATATGTATATCATCTAAGTTTCAGATGGAAAATGCCTTTTTTCTATCTTGTTACACACTATAAAAAAATGGAAATGGGCATGGCGGTAAAACTTTCGGTTAATCTTAATGCTGTTGCTGTTTTGCGTAATCGACGTAATCTTCCGTGGCCAAGTATCACGAATATTGGGCATATAGCGCTTGCTGCTGGAGCAGCAGGTTTGACGGTTCATCCACGCCCTGATGAAAGGCATATTCGTTTTTCGGATTTGCCAGATATATACTCTGTAATCAAGAACAATTTTCCTACAGCTGAGTTTAATATTGAAGGTTATCCCAGTGATCAATTTTTGGATATAGCAGAAAAGTATGCTGATCAGATTACCCTTGTTCCGGATGATCCAGATCAGTCAACGTCTGATCATGGTTGGAATTTTGCTCATGATGCAGAGTTTTTAACACCTATTATTCAGCATTTGAAAAAAAGAAAGATTCGTGTATCACTTTTTGCTAATCCTACTAGCGATGGTCTTGATATTGCTAAAGCAATAGGGGCTGATCGTGTGGAATTTTATACTGGGCCTTACGGTGGTGCATTTCAGGACAAAACAACACAAATTCAAGAGCTCAATAAACTTGTTTTAGCGGCAAAAAAAGCCAAAGAGGTGCAATTAGGTATCAATGCAGGTCATGATTTGACGATTGCTAATCTTCCTGCTCTTGTCAAAAATATTCCTTGGCTTGATGAAGTTTCTATTGGCCATGGGCTCATTGCTGATGCATTAGAGTATGGAATGCATGAGACTGTTCAGCGTTTTATCCGGTTATTATCGTAATCTTTTTTTCTCTATAAATTGCAAGAGAAGTTTTTATAAAGCTTTGCCAGTTTATCTTAAAAAATAATATATGTTTAGATAAATAGCACTATTAGCGTGCATTATAAATATTCTATTGTTGCTCTGTTTATTGGGCACTTTCTATCTTTTGTTTTTGAGTGTATGCGATGCTTTTTACTTGTACCAGTCTATTGTAAGGAAGTTTTAAAATCTTGCTACTATAATTTCTTTGAAGGGAGAAGAAATAGGGTTTTGAAAGTATTTTCCTTGTAAAGGAGTGCGTAGAGTTTTAATGGATCAATACACAAATTTTCTTGATGTTTGAGCTCATTTTACGGATTATCTGTAAATAGTATAACGTAAAATCTTCATGGATGATATGAAATCTATTGCTATCATCCTTTTATTTGCTCATTTAATGTTGTGGCAGCTTTTACAGTGAGATAATTTATAAGAAATATTTTTATCTATGTGCAATGCTGATTTTGTCATATAAGGTTTTTGATGATTTCATCATGAACAGATTTAAAGTCAGAAAATGCTTTTTATGAATAGGTTTAATGCAATAAGAGCTGTCAAATAGAATGATGATATCGACTTGTAGCTTTATGAAGTGAAGAGAGTAATGTGTAATAAACCTCAGACTATTATAGGGGATTCTTGAAAAAGGGCTCGAGCACATTAAAGTTTTTTATAAGGTGCCGTAAATGAATAATATAATGGCAGTATGGGGGTATTCTTTTTCGCGTGAGAGGCGTGGATATTAAAGAACGTAAAAAGTAAAAAAACTCCTCTCTATTATTCTAAAGACATTGTTGTATATGATTTTGAAGGTTGTATTAAAACAATACTTGTTATTTTGTAATTTTTCTTGCTATCCATATTGATTTGGTTCATGTTAAAAATTGTATATTGTATCTTAATTTTTAGAATATAGTGTTTTGTTGCACGATAGAAGAGTAGAATATTAGTAGATATATTTTCTTTAGAAATCTTGTTTTGTGTAATTAGATTTTTTGTAAAACGGCAGTTGAAGTTTATTTGGGGATCTGTATATGTTTTGGGAATGTTTGGGGACTACAGTTTTTTCTATGCAATATGTAAACTTTAAAATCATTCAATTGCTGTGTTCTTATAAGAGGTGTTTTTTGCCTTTATAAGTGTGTGATGCCCTGAAGATAATGTTTCTTATTGAATAAAAATAATCTGAAATCCAGTTTAAATAGAGAAAGAAGGAAATTTCTTATGCGTGTTTATTATGATCGTGATGCGGATGTTAATCTCATTAAAGGGAAAAAAGTAGCCATTGTTGGTTATGGTTCTCAAGGGCGTGCGCACGCTTTAAATTTGAAAGATTCCGGTGTTAAAAATGTGCAAATAGCTTTACGTTCAGGGTCGGAGACAGTTAAGAAGGCTATGGCCGATGGTTTTGAAGTGGTGAGTGTTGCTGAAGCGGCAAAATGGGCAGATCTCATCATGATGGCAACACCAGATGAATTGCAAGCTGATATTTATAAGGAACATATTCATGATCATTTACGCGATGGGGCAGCGATTGCTTTTGCGCATGGTTTGAGCATTCATTTCGGCTTGATTGAACCTAAAAAAAACGTTGATATTGTGATGATTGCTCCTAAAGGTCCAGGGCATACAGTTCGTCATGAATACCAACGAGGTTGTGGTGTTCCTTGCTTAATAGCGGTGGCGCAAGATGCTTCAGGGCATGCACATAATGTAGCATTATCTTATGCATGTGGACTTGGTGGTGGACGTGCTGGGGTGATTGAAACAACATTTAAGGAAGAGTGCGAAACTGATCTTTTCGGTGAACAAGCGGTTCTCTGTGGAGGTCTTGTTGAACTGATTCGAGCAGGTTATGAAACATTGACACAAGCAGGTTATGCACCGGAAATGGCTTATTTTGAGTGTTTACATGAAGTTAAACTGATTGTTGATCTTATGTATGAAGGTGGCATTGCAAATATGAATTATTCGATTTCCAATACGGCTGAATGGGGTGAATATATGTCTGGTCCACGCGTGATTACGGATGAAACCAGAGCAGAAATGAAACGTATTTTGAAGGATATTCAGACGGGTAAATTTACGTCAAATTGGATTCAAGAGTATAAAGCTGGTGCTGCTCATTTTAAAAGTATGCGGCGTTTAAATGATAATCATCCTATTGAAGAAGTTGGTAAAAAACTTCGTTCTATGATGCCTTGGATAAAATCTAACGCTTTGGTTGATAAAGAGCGTAATTGAAGATTCTACAGAGATATTTTATCAATAGCTTTTATAATTTGATAGATAAATATAAAAAAGGGTAACTAAAGTTACCCTTTTTTATATGTTTTTTGCAACATAAGCTTTATTTTTTAATTTTTTGCATAATTCTTTTTCCCAAAAAGAAAGTATACAATTCCTAAAAATATGAACCACGCTGGAGTGTATTTTAAAGCTATGGCAGTATCAGCTTCTAATGACAATAAATAAATAATGAATGCAAAGAAAACAAGAAGCGCCCAACACATAACAACACCTCCTGGCATTTTATAAGGAGAGACAGTATGCTGGAGAGGACGATTGCGGCGATAGACGATATAGCTGATCAAAATGATAGACCATACAAATATAAACAAAGTTGCGGCAATTGTTGTAACAATTGTAAAAGCAGCTATGAGTGTTTGAGATAATGATACAATTACATAGCCAAATAAGATGCATAAACATGAAAAGAATAATGCGTTGGCTGGAACGTGGTTACGAGAAAGTTTTCCTAAAAACTTAGGAGCGCCTTTTTGTGTTGCTAGCCCATATATCATACGGCTGGTAGAAAAAATTCCACTATTTGCTGAAGATGCGGCAGCTGTGAGGACAACAAAGTTCATCAAACCTGCAGCAGTTGGAATACCAATAAGTGCATACATTGTTACAAATGGGCTTTTTTCTGGACTGATTTGATCCCACGGCGTCACAGACATAATCACAAGAAGAGAGAATATATAAAAGAATACAATGCGGATTGGTATTGAATTAACAGCCTGTGGTAAAGCTTTTTGAGGCTCTTTTACTTCAGCAGCAGCTGTTCCAGCGAGTTCAATGCCAACAAAAGCAAAAATAACAATTTGAAATCCAGCAAAAAAGCCTGTAATTCCTCGCGGAAAAATATTTCCACCGTTCCATATATGGCTAAGAGAAGCAACCGTACCGTTTGGAGAGACAAAACCGGTAAAGATCATATAAAATCCTACAACAATTAAGACTAGAATTGCTACGATTTTGATAAAACCAAACCAAAACTCAAGTTCGCCAAATAGTTTTACGGCGACGAGGTTAAGAATTAAAAAGGACATAAGACCAAATATAACAGGAATCCACGGATTGAGTTCAGGCCACCAAAAGTGTGTATAAGTGACAATAGCAATAATTTCAGCAGTTCCAGTGACAATCCAACACAACCAATATGTCCAGCCGATAAAGAAGCCGGCACACGGCCCTAAAAGATCGGTTGAGAAGTCAATAAAAGATCGATATTGTGTATTAGAAAGCAATAATTCTCCCATAGCACGCATGACAAAGTATAGAGCACAACCAATAATTGCATAAACGAGTAGAATTGAGGGTCCTGCGACACTGATTGTTTTTCCTGATCCCATGAAGAGACCTGTTCCAATCGCTCCACCAAGGGCTATAAGTTGTATGTGTCGGTTATGTAGGCTACGTTGCAATTTCTTCTTAGGTTTTTTTTCTAAATTTTGTTTGTTCATTTTGGGGAAGTTCTCCTTAGTTATTTTTAAATAAAAATTACCCTAAAAAAGGTAATTCCTTCTATCGGAACACGTTATGGTTAAGGAGTAAAGGAATTTTTTTCTATGACTATATGTTAATGAAGCAAAAACATTATTAATTAACGGAATAATTATTTTATATACAAGAAACAAAATATAAATTATAACTATATTTTTTAATTTTTCATATCTTGTACATAAGTTATAATAATAATATAATATAAATTATATTATTATTTGTTATATTTAAATAATAATTTATATTTATGTATACTTATTTATAGTAAATTATTGTATAAATACCTTTATATTTAAAATTATTTATTAAATAGATATTTATTTATACAGAAAATTATAAATAAAATTGTAAATTTATTAAATATAAATATTTATATATAAATTAAATAAGTTTAAGTAGTTAAAATATATTTGAAATTTACTTTTAAATATTTCTATTTGAAATTTATTTCAAATAGAAAAATATTTTCATAGAATATTTTTTTATTGCAGGTGGCTATTAAGATATATTTTGTTTAGAGCTGTATTTTTAATTTTGATAAAAAATTGAATATAAATTTTTTGAGGGGAGGGAGTTTTAGATAAAATCTCATGTTTTATTAGTAAATAATGTCAGTGAAGTTTACAGAGAATTCTTTACAGAATAGCTCGTTTCTTATCCTATTATGCAGTAAAATACTGTTGTTTAGAGTAGTGATATAAAGCATATAACATTTTACACATTAAGTATTTTTAGAATGTGTGGTGAGTATTCAGGGCAGGGCTAGCCCACAGAGCCTTATGTAGGTGAACCATATAAATGGTCAGCAACATTCCCCCTTAATAAGCCGGATTGTTCACAAACCGAGGCTGATAGGAAACATCGTTTGTTGATGTGTGGGGAGGAGGTTAAGTAGAAAAAGGGTAACTAAAATTACCCTTTTTTGAGATGTTTTTATGTATAGACTTTATTTGTTACCTTGAGTCATTTTTTTCTTTACAAATGCAAAATAGGTTATGCCTAAGCAAATAAACCAGAATATACCGTATTTTAAAGCTGTTAGGGTGTCTTCTTCTAATGTTAACAAATAGAGCATGAAAGCAAAGAAAACTAAAATTATCCCACACACGATAACTCCTCCTGGCATTTTGTAGACGGATTCAGCATGCAAATGAGGGTGATTGCGACGATACACAATATAGCTAACCAAAATTACAGACCATACGAATAAAAATGCAATAGCTGAGATGCTTGTCACAATTGTGAAGGCACTTATGAGACTTGGAGAGAGTGAGGCAATTGTATATCCTATTAAAATACATAAGCAGGAAAAGAATAGAGCATTGGCTGGAACATGGTATTTGGAAAGCTTACCTAAAATTGGAGGAGCCCCTTTTTGTGTTGCAAGCCCGTATATCATACGGCTAGTCGAAAAAATTCCACTATTTGCTGAAGAGGCAGCCGAGGTGAGAACGACAAAGTTTACCAAACCTGCAGCTATCGGAATACCAGCAAGCCAAAACATCGAAACAAAGGGGCTTTTATCTGGAACAATTTGATCCCAAGGTGTGACTGACATAATCACGATGAGAGAGAAGATGTAAAAGAGTACAATGCGTACTGGTATTGCATTAATTGCTTTTGGTAGAACTTTTTTAGGATTTTTAACTTCAGCTGCAGTTGTTCCTGCAATTTCTATACCAACAAAAGAAAAAATGGCAATTTGAAATCCAGCAAAAAAACCTGTCATTCCTCGCGGAAAGATATTTCCATCGTTCCATACGTGATTGAGAGAAGCAACAGTACCATTGGGAGAAGTAAAGCCCGTAGCAATCATATAAAAACCAACAACAATTAATGCTAAAATTGCTACGACTTTGATAAGACCAAACCAAAATTCAAGTTCACCAAACAGTTTTACGGCAAAGAGATTAAAAATTAAAAAGAAACCAATGCAAGAAAAAACGGCAATCCATGGATTAAGCGTTGGCCACCAAAAGTGCATATAAGTGATGATGGCAATAATATCTGCAGCTCCAGTTACAACCCAGCTCAACCAATAGCTCCAGCCTACAAAGAAAGCGATTCCCGGTCCTAGCATATCGGTTGAAAAATCAATAAGGGACCGGTATTGTGTATTAGAAAGCAATAATTCTCCCATAGCACGCATGACAAAGTATAGGGCACATCCAATAATAGCATAAACGAGTACAATGGAAGGGCCTGCTACACTAATTGTTTTTCCTGATCCCATGAAGAGTCCTGTTCCAATAGCTCCACCGAGGGCTATAAGTTGTACGTGACGGTTATCTAGGCCACGTTGTAGTTTCATCTGAGGACCGTCTTTTAAATTTTGTTTATAGCTCATTTTTTGGGGGTTCCCTTTAATTATTTTGAGATTAAATTACACTAAAAAATGCATTATTCTGTATCGAAGCATGATATAAATGAGGTGTAAAGGAAAAAAACGTTTTTTATGATTTTATGTGGATAAAGAAAAGAATATGGTTTTGAAAAAAGAGAATGTTTTCCTTTTAAAGAACGTAACAGATATTTGAATAGGGAGCTTTTTATTGTTATTAATAACAAATCAATGGTTCATTAAAAGACTTGGTGGCTTTTAAAATGATTTCAGAAAGTTGTCAGAAGTCTTTATAATTTTCTGAAATTTATTATTTACAATCAGTGCATTATTTGGTGTCATTCATAATGGTGAGAGTTTTAATTTTTGCTCAAATAGCGCTCGAGAGTTCTCATCTTAGTTTAAGAAACAGTTTTTAGTGATAAACAATTGAAATGATTTTTTTGTTTGTATGATGCTATCATAAATCAAAAAGTTACTTTTGTTTCATAAACGAAAAGAGGAATATCATAGCTCATTTCTTTTAAAATGATGAATAAGGATTTTGTTTAGATATTGATAACATTTTATAAAACATTGCGAGAAATTCACATTGTTTACACAAAAGTCCTTGAGACTATGATAAAGAAATGCAGCGTAACTCAGTTATACAAAGAAAAAAGAACAGGGGTTTGTATAAGCTCTGTTAGGGGTTGAGCTATTCATAGTAAGAGACAGAATCAGTAAAAGATTTTTCTATTAGCCTTGCAATTTGTTATCAAAAGATGAAACTATCCAAAGAAAATGAAAAAAGAGAACAGAGATAAAACTGTTCCTGTCGCGATATTAATCGAGCCTTTTACCCGCTGCTTTTTTAAAGCGGTACTGGCAAATGATATAAAAATGGTTATTAAAGTAAACCATGCAAAGATGTTGAAAGAATGTATTGTGACAAGTTCAAAACCTTTTTTAATGCTACCACCAGAAGCTAAGAATTTTGGAAAAGCTGCTATGTAAAATATAGATACTTTTGGGTTTAGTATTTGTGTTAAAAAACCGTCCATATAGCTGGTGAACAGCTTTGTTTTACCGACGGCATGCTTTTCATTCATTGATATTCTTTCTTTTGAATTTAAGCTATGTATCCCAGCTTTAATCGATTTAAAGCCCATATATAATAAATAGCAGCTTCCCATGAGTTTTACTAAAAAAACAGCGTTTTGTTATTGAGAATGAGCGCTGATACACTTAGGTATGGAAAATCTCCCATGCACATATGTTGCGGTACACAATCCTAAAATATTCGTAAATGCGTTCTTTCGTTCCAATCTCGTTGCATTATCGATGATAGAGGCCATATTCGGCCTCGGTAAGATGACTAAAATTAAGTGAGATGACTAAAAAAAATGAAACAATGAAAAAGGCCAGTATTTGATGATTCATTTTACTTTTAGCTCTGAAAGTAATTGATCTTCGAGATATAATTCTATTCTGTCAAACTGAGAAAGTTTGCTCACGCCTTGTGGAGTGCCTGTGTATATGATATCACCACGCCTTAGCTGAATGTAGTGACTCAAAAATGATATTATCTTCTCGAAGCTAAAGATCATATTTTTCGTATTGCCAACTTGCCTTGTTTCACCATTTAGCTTCATTGCAAAGGTTATTGGGCTGTTTATTTTTTCCTTTTTTATGAAATCTGAAACGTATGCGGCACCTTTAAATCCTTTAGATAAAAGCCAAGGAAGCTTTTTTTCTTTCAGTTTTGTTTGCAAATCCCGCGCTGTGAGATCAAGACCTATTGCTACAGCATCATAGCATTCTTCTGCTTCTACCTCTGTGACCATGAAAGCGTTCTTTGAGATTTTGAGCACAATTTCAGTTTCAAAATGGATTTCTTTTGAAAAATTAGGGAGATAAATTTCATTGCCTAAAACGAGTGAACTTTTGGGCTTGCTAAAGATAATGGGTTCATCTTCAATAACATTGCCTAGTTCATGAACATGTTCAACATAATTGCGTCCAACACAGTAAATGTCATTTATCATAGGAGCCCTCCAAATTTTTCATTTTCTCTTTGTATAGGCAAGAGAGAACTTTGCAAACAACATTTTTTCTTATATCGCGTTGTGTGTTTTCTGAAAAAGAAGCATTGTGTGGGGTGATGACTAACCATGATGACAGCTCTTCGCATTGGCTCTCTTTTGAAGAGTGCCCAATTTTACAGTCTTTGAGATTATTTTAATTTTGATTGCCAATTTCCTGAAATTATTTTATTACTTAAAGAGTGGTTTTGGTCGTCTACGCAGCGATCAGTAGGGTCTGAAAGCCCTAAAGTTCGATCATAAATGAGCCCACTTTGTGGGTGTATCGGAATTATAGGATATCTTTCTATGTCTAGGTGCGATGAGCACTAAAAGCAAAAAAGCTGACTCGAACTCAATACTTTCAGGCTTCCGGAATACTAATGCGAGGGCGCTCGCACCTGCACAAGTTCCCTTGTGTTTCTTTGCTGTATATTCTGATACATAAGTTGGCAAGCGTCGTAAAACACAAGATGATGATGAGGCTGGTCTGGATGCATCTGATTTTGCCTTACCAGCTCCAGCTGATGCTTAAAAGCTTTGAGAAAAAGAAAATGAAGTCTTAGCAAATGCAATGACCGTGGTGTTTTCAACTTATTATTCCATCCAAGTGATTTCAGATGCGCAAAAAAAGTATGATTTACCCGAATTTGATCTGTTTATCTGTGATGAAGCCCATAGAACCACTGGCGCGTCATTAGGGATAGACGAAAATGAATTTGAATTTATCAAGGTTCATAATAACAGCATTATGCGAGGTAAAAGACGTCTGTACATGACAGCAACCACAAAGATCTTTACGGATAAATGCCAAAAACAAGCCAATGAGATCAATGTCGTTTTGACATTCATGGATGATGAAGAACTCTATGGAAAAGAGCTCTATACCTATACTTTCTTTAAAGGCGTTAAGAATGAACTTTTAGCTCTCTATAAGATTATTATTCTGGGTGTTGATGAAGAGGAAGTCAGCCAATTCATGAAACATCTGATAACAGATGAGAATTATGAACTTATTCTTGATGGTAAAACCAAGATCATAGGCTGTTATCAAGCCCTTGCTAAAATAGATCTGAAGGTTGATTTGAGGATGACCCAAATCTTATGCGTCGGGCTTTAGCTTTTTGTAAAGATATCAATACGTTTAAGCATATCCGTGATAAGTTCAATTCTAAAGAAATACAGAAAGAATTGTATGATCTTCATAAGGTCCATAAAGATACGCCGTCTCTTCACTGTACTTTTGATCATATTGATGGAATACAAAGGCCAAAGAACGTAATAAAGCCCTTGATTGACTTAAGGAAGATGCGGGAGAGAATGTCTGCCGTGTTTTAACCAATGTAAGATATCTGTCTGAGGGGGGATGTTCTTGCTTTTGATGCCATCATGTTTTTACATCTCCGTAAAAGTCATGTGGATGTGATACAGGAGGTGGGGCGTATCATACGTTGTGCAAAAGGAAAAAAGAGAGGTTATATCATTTTACCCGTTGGGGTACCTGCCGGTGTTTTTGCTCTTGAGATGCGTCCGTTTGCTTTTCTGATACATCCTTTAATCCGAGGACGTCCACGTTTTGTACGTTTTTTTCTCTTTGTCATATTTTATCAATTAGAATGGGATAGCATCATTAAGAGATGTGCTATGACTAGCTGCACCTGAAGCGATAGCATAACTTCGGAAAGTGATGGGTGAAGGGGTAGGGGGTGATGATTGATCTTTCTTGACATCAAGCAAATATAATTCGCATTTGAATTGTGGTAAAACAATTTCTGTTGTACAATATCCACCACCGTTTTTATCTTGCCATTTGCGTGCCTGTAATTTGCCTTCTACGTAAACCTTTGGACCTTTGTTCAAGTATTGAAGTGCAATTTTTGCTAAATGTGGATTAAAAATCACCACTGAATGCCATTCAGTTTTCTCTACTTTTTGATGAGTATTTTTATCTGTATAGCTCTCAGAAGTCGCTATACTAAAATTGACTATTTCTGCTCCAGAATTCATTGTTTTGCTTTCGGGATCAGCACCTAAACGCCCGATTAACATCACTTTATTTAGCATGTTTTTCTTACCTTAAATTTGTATTTTAATACATACAAAATCTTAGCATGATTTGCTTATTTATTCAATTATTTCAAAAGGATATTATTGTTTTTTAACATATAAAATTATATTTAATATGCAAAAAAACATAAATAGTTCAGTGTTCATTTAAAACTCTTTATATACATACATAAATGTATTAACATAAGATATGAACATAAGATTTGAATGGGATGAAACTAAAGCAAAAAGTAATCTTTGAAAGCACCGTGTCAGTTTTGAAATTGCTGCTCGTGTTTTTGCAGACCCATTCGCCATGGTTAAGCAAGACTGTATTGAAAACGGGGAATATCGTTGGCAAACTTTAGGGCTTGTAGATGGTTTTTTACTGCTGCTCGTAGCGCATACTGTCCATGATGATAAAGATGGTATCGAAGTAATCCGTATTATTTCAGCGCGGCGATCTAATTTGAAAGAAAGGAAACGTTATGAAGAAGAAAGTTCTTTATGAAATTGATGTAGGTAACTTATCACCGTTGATAGATAAACAGAGAGTTGAAGTTGATAAACTGGCTGCAATGCCGGATAGTGCAATTGATCATAGTGATATTCCGTCACTCAATGATGCATTCTGGAAAAACGCCGTTCGCAATCCATTCTATAAACCAACCAAAACTGTCACAACAGTACGTGTGGATTCAGACGTTTTAGCGTGGCTAAAAGTCAAGGGAAAGGATATCAAACGCGGATTAACGCCATTTTACGTGACGCCATGCTTCGTTCAATGCGTTGACCTCTTTCCTGCTACAAAGAGTATCAAACAGCCCACAATAGTTTTTTATCTTCTTATTGATTTTATCTATGAACGTTGAGAAGAGACAACGCCATTTAATCTGAACAGTTTTATAAAATCGGAAAATTTACTATGGCTTTTTAATGGAGCACTGTAGTGTGTAAATAGATATATTTATTAAACTGCGTGTACGTAACATAAGGAACAATACACAGACTAAAAAAGAATACCAAAGAGCAATATCTGAGTACCAAAGTACAGGACCCAATGAAAAAGAAAGCGTATACTCCAAGTACTTAGAAATAATAGGCACAGAAACAGTTTCTTTATAACCACTTGGGAAAATTAAAACGACAAGCGCTAAAATTATTATATTTAAAAGTCTGTGCATATACTGTTGTAAATCACGTGTTAGTTTCACCCAACCCGTTGTATTTCCGCATTTGTATTTTGGGTTGCTTTGCAATTCAAGAGGAATATTAGAATTGCATAAAATTACAAAAACAGTTGTGACTATTACCAAAGAAACAGACGCGAATGTCAAAATACTCTGAATAAAGTCAAGATTTTTTTAATTCCTAAAAAACATAAAAATATAAAAGTTATAATACCAAACAAGGCTCTTAGCTGTTTATCTGTAAACATATTTATTTCCTGTGGTTTTCGATAATTTTTTGATCTCTTTATTGATCTCATCTATAAGAGGTTCGTAATTGAGAATGCTTTTCGGAATAGCACCCCCATAAATCTAAGCTTTCACTTGCGCTTTGGTACTAAAATCTGCCTTCTTAGGTGTTTTGTAATACTGACCGCCATCAAACTTTTCACATTCTCTTGTGCCGTCTTCATATTCGTAGAGGTTGTACAAATACTCCTCTGCTCCATCCCCCCCCCAAGGAACATAACCAACAGCTGTTGCAACAAACCTCTTTCCCATGGGCTGTTTACGGTTTTTTAAGAATAGATGTTTTAAAATGAACATACTTTAATCCTAATTTTACAAATTTGTCTATTTGCTTCAAATTTGACCGTACAGAGCGTTTTATATTATAGATTTTTTATCATAAAATCTATAAATCGCCCTTTACGGTATCTTTTTACCGATTTAAATATATATCTAATCCCAAAGAGCTCAGCAATTTTACTAGTTTGCTAATCTGCAGTGTTTTTCACTGTTCCTCCAAGACCATTTAAAATCCCTTCAAGTTTTTGCTTTTCAACCAACGTGAGTGGCCTTGAATTCTCTCTCATCGCCTTTTTTTAGCCTTTTTCACGGATGTTCAAAACAGCCTTGCGTACAAGATTGGCTTTCGTCAAAAGACTGTTTTCCAAATCACGACATAATCTTACTAATTCACGAGTGCTTGGAAAAAACGTATCCGATAAACCTTCTACCTCATCGCATAAAATCCGTTTAACCGTTTTCATCAGTGACCATGTAGAAACACTTTCCAAAACCATTCCATAGGTAAGCGCCATACCTTCATGAGCTGCCTGTTGCGAAATTTTCAAACTATACGAAAGCATCCAAATTGCCTTGGCTATGTCCTCTTTGCTCGCTTTCACTTAAAACAATTCGTGAAGTTGATCACAAGCATCTAAGACAATCGCTTCTTGCTGTTGTGTCAATGCCTACCACTCTTCAAAGCCAAAGGAAACTCCGGAGCTATCATCTTATGAATGTGTTTCAAAGTGACCTCGATACCCGATATCAAGGATGCTGTCTGAGATGGGTTCATCAACGTTTTTTTTGTCTTTGAGAGTGATTTCCATAGTTTTTTCTTTCTCAAAATCCTCGACAGCTTTTTGCACCTAATTGCGCCATGTCGCTTTCCAATCCGTTTTGCATGTATCCGTTCCTGTTCTGGCTTTCCAATAATCTCGAAACTTTGCGATTTCGACTTTGACACGCTTTGGAGTAAGCCTTCTTCGATTGCAAAATCGTAGTCGGGTTCAAAATCCTCAGGCAATCGACAACCGCGATTAGCTTTCGCTTGTTTTGCTTTTTGGGGAACGTTCTCTTGCTCGTGAATGGGAGGTTGGTTTTCTACACCCGTTGCGATTTGCTCTGGTTGGCTTTTGCAAGCATGAACCTCTGCTGGTTCGTCAACCAAATCGTTTGATTCTAAACTTTCAGAACCAATTTCTTTTTTTTTGCTAATACGATAGTATTAGTTTTTTATATATATCTATATTCTTATTCTTTATAGCTTGATTTTGCTTAGCGGTTGTTTCAGCAAAAAAACGTTTTGTTTGTGCACCTTTTTTGCCATCTTCACTACAACTTGCGATATGTGCTCTTTTTTATCAGTAAAATCTTTTAGCTCTTCTTCAACGCGTGTATTCTACAAACCATTAGCTGTCTCAACAAGTTTATCATTCCTCATTAAGTATTTGACAAGAGTAGCAAACTTTTTGCGAGCAATTGCAAGTACAGTACGTGCAAGCGTTCCAAATTCTTCTTTAATTTGTGCTTTTTATCGTATATGCGAACGAGAAGCGTCATATAAGCGTCCCTTTGCTCCAATGTCATTCCATCTGTCCCATTGATCCAGTCATACAGATGAAATCTTATCCACGGTATTGCATTAGACATGCGCGTCTCTTTCTTTAAATATAAAATTGCTAAAGCATTTGCTTCGTTGTCGTCTTTAGGTGTATGCTCTTTTGCACACCGTCTTAATCATCCTTTCTTGTGAGACATTGCCTTTATCTGTTGTTACCTTCATTTTTGTACGCCATTGCTGAAAACGCAAATAGCGCATACCATTGCCTTTAGAGCGACAGGATTCAAAATTGACAGTGCCACTTGTTATACTGCTGTCTACACGAGAAATCGCCCAGCCTGTTTTGGTGCCCCCCCTAGATCAAGACAGAGAATGGTTTGTGCATTGATGATTGTATTTTTCCCATTAAAGGGCTGTTGCGTATTTATATGTGCGCTATGACAGAGCGTGTTGTGATTGCCTGTCTTGAAAAAATGTTTGTGAGAAAGTACTTGAAACTACTTTTTGGCCAAATTTTTAACGGCTATTCGAGGAAAAATAATCTTAGAAGCAGTTAATCTTCGAATTGACGCTTCTTGTTTTTGAATTACGTCTTTTTATGCACACATTATTTCAGCTTCTTCATCTATTATATTATCTTTTTCATCTATCTCTTTTCTGAGCCGTTGTGTCGTTTACAAGAGTCGTGAAGAGTATAAACCAACCCCAAATTAGCAATAAAACAAATAACAACTGCTCCTACTAAACTCAGATCTATTTCCATATTTCACTTACTTTTCTTCATATTATCTTAATCCTGTTAAGAGTGTGAAGGTGCTTCTGGTGTCGGAGAAATCTTAGGATTGATGATGAGGCGTTTGTTAGATGCAAATGACCTTGAAGAAGAACTTAAAAAGTATAAATCAGTTACAACAGAAGCTAAGCGAATTTTACCAAGCCCTGTTGTGAAAGTTGCTTAACGTTAGAGATATGACTCATTTCTTCATCCTCAAGGATGAGGAGATCGAGATTGACTGCCTCTCCACCCTAAAAGACGAAGAGGAGGTCAACGTGCTAAAAAGGTACCTCAAACAGCAGCAATGATTCGTATTTTAGCATCATCGCGGTGCCGTCTGATGGCGTTATAATAAAGTTGCGAAAGGTAGTTTAGAAGGTATTTTGATTTTTGTTGATTTTTAATAAATCATTGGAAAATAAGGTAAATTAAGATATACTGGTGCGGACGGCGGGACTTGAACCCGCAAGGTCTTCGACCGGCAGATTTTAAGTCTGCTATGTTTACCGTTTTCATCACGTCCGCGATGTGATTTCTCTCATAAGCTATATCTTTTATTGAATCAAGAATTAATGACAAAAGAAACATTTTTCATTTTTTTAGTGAAATTTTGACTGACAATAGTTTCCTTTATCGATAGAAAAAGCTTTTATAATGTAAATAAAGTATGAAATGATTAGTGTTATGAGTCAATTTATTCAAGACGTCACAAAAGCTATGGTGGGATTGCATCACGTGTTTGCTGAAACTCCACTTCAAAGAAATGATTTTCTTAGTCAAAAGTATGATGCAGAAATTTATTTAAAGCGTGAAGATTTAACACCGGTGCGGTCTTATAAGATTCGTGGTGCTTTCAATTTTGTTTCAGAAATGCTTAGCAGTATATCACCAGATTCTGCATTTGTTTGCGCTTCAGCGGGGAATCATGCGCAAGGGGTTTCTTTTGTTTGTCGTTATTTTAAACGTAAAGGCGTGATTTTTATGCCTATGACAACGCCACAACAAAAAATTGAAAAAACACGTATTTTTGGTAAAGAATTCATTGATATTCGTTTGATTGGTGAAACATTTGATCAATGTTATGAAGCTGCGCAATCCTTTGTCGTGGAGAGCGGTGGTGTAATGGCTCCACCTTTCGATGATATTCGCATTATTACGGGGCAGGCAACGGTGCTCTGTGAAGCTGCTTTACAGTGGAAAAAACTCAATGGAGAAAGTGAGCCAGATTTAATGATTGTGCCGGTAGGGGGTGGTGGTTTGGCAAGTGGAGTGAGTAAGTTTTTACATGAATATGGTTGGAAGACAAAGCTTCGTTTCGTTGAGCCGCGAAGAGCTGCAAGTTTGCTTGCTTGTTTGGAGAGTGGAAAACGCGTCAAGCTTGAAAGTATCGACACTTTTGTAGATGGTGCTGCTGTGGCTGAAATTGGTGCACTAAACTATGCAATTTTAAAGAAGTTTCCTCCTGATTCTGTCATTACGGTTCCTGAAAATCGTGTTTGTTCTACGATGGTTGAAATGCTTAATGTTGAAGGTGTGGTCCTTGAACCGGCTGGTGCTTTATCGATTGATGCGCTTAACAGTATACCTCCTCAAGAGTTAAAGGGGAAAAAAATTCTTCTCGTTATTTCAGGAGGTAATTTTGATTTTGAGCGTTTGCCAGAAATTAAAGAGCGTGCTTTACGTTTCCAAGGATTGAGAAAATATTTTATTTTTAGTTTTCCGCAACATCCTGGTGCATTGCGTCATTTTCTTTCCACATTATCACCAGATGATGATATCGTACGTTTTGAATATTTTAAAAAATCAGCGAGAAACTTTGGTTCTGTATTGGTTGCGATTGAAACAAAAAAATACGGTAATTTTTGTCTTTTAGAGGAAAAATTTCAAACGTTAGGTTGGCGTTATCGTGATATTACTGATGATCAAACGTTATTTGATTTCGTTATTTGAGAAACTGAAATTTTACTAAAACAAGAAGTATAATGATGAAACCTATTTTTTATTTAGTGCTAAGTCTATTTTTATTTTTGATTGTTAATCAACAGAGTTTAGCATCTCAGCCGACAATAATACAAAAAGCTGAACTTTCAAGAGTCGTTGTTGATGTCAATAATGCTATAAAAAATAGGGATTTTACGCCTATTTCTCATTATATGCCTGAGCGGCTTTATAAAGAGATGGCACATCGATTGAATACAACAGAGAGTGCTTTACGTAGTGATTTTCTTCAACAGTTGCATAGGAAATTTGAGGGTTTGCCTTCTGGTGCTTATTATTTAGATAAAGAAAATATAGAGTATTTACAAACTGATAACGGTACTTTGTATGCTTTAATTCCAACAGTTCTTGAGATGAAGGATCGCATCATTCGATATAAAACGTTGGCGATTTTTGATAAAACTCAATGGTATTTAATTTATGGCGGTCAAAAAACTTTACAAAATCCAGTTTTTCTCGAGATTTATCCTGATTTTATCAAGGTACATTTACCGATGGACACAATCATCAAAAAGTAAACGATCTAAATATTGTTTTTATTCATGATAAATGTATTTCGTAAAGTTCTTGCTTTTTTATCATAATCCAAGGATAATGAGGATGAAGGCATTTAGGCTGGTTTGTTGGCTTTTTGTAAAGTGAAGTTTATACGCCTTTATCTTGGTTTCAAGGTGCTCGTGAGTTGCGCAAGCCGCTTGTTAAGCGTTGCTTCATTTAAAATGTCAGGGATTTCTCTTGCGCGGATTCTTGAGTGGACAGTTCAGCTGGTTACTTGTTTTGAGTTCTTCAGCTGAGGAGAGATTTTATTTTGCCTATAAAAGAAGAAAATGTTTTTACAAAGTTAGGTTTGCCTACTCTTTTGATTAAAAATTTACTCATTGCTGGAATGAGTAAACCTAAACCTATACAAGAACAAGCTATTCCAGTGATGTTGAAAGGACACGATATTTTAGGTGTTGCTCAGACAGGCTCTGGAAAAACCTTGGCATTTGGTTTACCTATTTTAAGTCAGATTTTGGCTTTGGGTGATAAACGCTGTCCTAAAACTGCACGCGCTTTGATTTTAGCTCCAACGCGTGAACTTGCTGTTCAGATTGATGAAACGATTCGCACTGTGGCAAAAGGAGCACATCTTTCAACATGTCTTGTTTTTGGGGGGGTATCACGTTTAAAACAAATTAAACGTATGGAAGCAGGTGTGGATGTTTTGATAGCGACTCCAGGGCGTTTGAGAGATCTTGTTCGTGAAAAGTGTGTTGATCTTTCCCAATCTCGTTTTTTGATTTTGGATGAAGCAGATCGTATGTTGGATATGGGGTTTATTCATGATGTTAAGCAAATTGCAAAGCTTTTGCATCAAGAGCGTCAGACAGCACTCTTTTCTGCAACAATGCCCAGGGAAATTGCTGTTCTTGCAAAATGTTTACTCAATGATCCGGTTAAAATTGAAGTTGTTCCTCAAGGTACTACGGCTGTAGAGATTTGCCAAAAATTATATTGTGTTCCTACGAATGAAAAAAAGAATGTTTTAAGTAAACTTTTGACAAATCCAGCTTTTGATTCGGTTATTGTTTTTACTCGAACTAAACATGGGGCAGATGCTGTCACACGTAGTTTAGAAAAGATAGGATATTTAGTCGCAACAATTCATGGAAATAAATCACAAGGTGCTCGCCAGTCTGCTTTAAAAGCTTTTCGTGAAAGATCTGTGCAGATCCTAGTGGCAACAGATATTGCTGCACGAGGCATTGATATACCAGGGATAAGTCACGTTATTAATTACGACTTACCAGATGAAGCTGAAAGTTATGTACATCGTATTGGTCGTACAGGACGTAATGGTGCATCTGGTGTAGCACTTACACTTTTTGATGATAAGATAGAAAGGTCCCGGTTGCGTGCTATAGAGCGCTTGATTCGTATGAAATTGGTGGCTGAGTCTGTTCCAGAACAATTTGCAGCGTTTCCAGAAAAGCCAATTGTGCGAGAAAGTAGAGAAAAAGAAAACGATAAGGAACACCGTTTTAAAAAATCTAAACGTCAAAAACAGTTTTTAGGTCGAAAAGATGATGCCGCGCAGCTGCAGCGGAAGAATTCTTCACCTCAAAATGAGAGGCATAAAAAAGCAAAAGCGGTGGCAAAGCGTGCAAAGCCTTTTCGGTTTCGAAAATCAGTTAAGAAGGCTGCTTAGATAAAGTCTTGAAAAAAGATCATGTACTAGAGATTTTTTACTTTTGCTGATTTATTCTCAATTGAAAAGAGCTATAAAATACTCTTGTCAAAGTAAGAAGATCCTTCAGAGGTTTTCATTTTTTAGAAATGAAAACTTCTAGCTGTTTGGATTTTAAAAATCTTAAAAAAAGAAATCATTATTGTAGAGGCAATTTTTTCATTTTGAAGCTATTTATGCGGATCAATTAAAAGTATTCATTTGCACGTTGTATGTGAAATTATCGTATAGATAAACACTTGAGAAATAAATAAAATGATTTTTATCAACTCTTTCAAAGGCAAGGGGGATTGCTAAGATTGAGAGTCGGAAAATAGTATGATGGCATGGCTTTTATTATAAAATAAAGATGGAGCTGCTCAATCGATTTCATTTTATACCATTTACGGGAGGCATTGTGAAAGAGGCTTGGGGGATTTAAGAGATATCTCTTTAAAAAAGCGCGTGGTTGCATAATACAATAGCGAGAATGTCATGATTTCTGAAGGCTTTCTCAGGATTCTTAACAATTTACGCTCGTTATCTTGGTTTTTACTGTAAAACACTATTATTTTTGGGGGGGTATAAAGCCTATAAGACTTTATGTATTAAATGTTTTATGACAGTGTGATGAAATATCCAAGGAAGGTTGTTTGTAAAGCGTTGAAATGGTTAGCAGGAGGAACAATCTGTTAGATAAGACGCCGGAATGTTTAAAGACTTGTTTGATGTTTTTTGCTTTTAGGATGGGGAGGAGGTTATGTGGGGTGTATGGAGATAATATATGCCTTGATTGTTGTTTCTTCTATTTTTCAAAATGATTGCTACATGAGCAGTTTTTTTTAAGTTTAATTGTTTTCTGGAATACATATAATTTTTTCCTTGGAAAAAAATATATGAGATCTTTTCATTGCTGATGGGGCTTAATAATTCATCTCTGATGAAAAAAATCGTAATTTATAATGTGCAAATAATTGCAGTGCTCTCTTATAGAGGCGCGGTAGTTTAAAAAAGTAATCTTATTTATGCTATTTAAAATGAATCAATTTTTTGCGTTCATTGCAAAAAATACATCCCGTAGGGTATTGCGTTTCTACTTTATTGCAAAAAGCAAAAATCCTATTCCATCACTTTTATTAACGAATCCCTCACTTAAAAAAACAGATAGAAAATCAATAAGTTATTTGTGATAGAAAAGAAAAGTGGCTCCCCGGGCCGGATTCGAACCAGCGACCAACCGGTTAACAGCCGGTTGCTCTACCGCTGAGCTACCGGGGAACGGTGCCCAATCATCTAGTTGAAAAGGCTATAGCAAAGCAATACTGATTTGCAAAGGATAAAATTACTTTTTTTAAAAAAAATATGATAAATTGTGTAATAAGAGGAAAAAAGGTGAGAGAAGACTTCTATACCTTGACGGATGCGTTGCCTTCCCTTATTGAACACTTTATGTTTGTTGACGAGGCCTCGTGGCGGAATGGTTACGCAGAGGACTGCAAATCCTTGTATCCCGGTTCGATTCCGGGCGAGGCCTCCAGCCGATTTTAAACGAAACGGCTTTTAGGGGAGATGAGGTATAGGAAAATAGATTATTTCCCTCTATTCTTGTGAAGACACTTTTGTATGAGAGATTATACAGTTAAAATCTAATTATTGACTGTAGCATCCCTTTTTCTAACACCCATAGTTTAAGAGATCTTCGTCCCTTATTGTCGTTGTTTTGTTTGTTTTTTGTAGGTTAGGAGAAAATATTCGTTATGGTTGCAGATTTTGCTGAGCTTCGTCGCAAAATGGTTGACAATCAAATTCGTACAGTCGATGTAACGGATTTATCAGTTCTTGAAGCCTTTTTAACGGTATTTCGTGAAGATTTTGTATCGGAAGATATGAAAGTGTTAAGTTATCTTGATACCGATATTGTTCTATGTTCAGCGCAAGATGGGGTTCCTGCACGCTATTTGATGAAACCTGCATCTCTAGCGAAATTACTACAGCTTGCCGCTGTAAAATCATCAGATGTTGTTTTAGATATTGGTGCAAATAGTGGTTATTGTGCAGCGTTGCTTGCAAAACTTGCAGGGTCTGTTATTGCTTTAGAAAGTAATAAATCTCTTTTTGAATGTGCTCTTGAAGCTTTAGAACGTAATCAATGTGATAATGTGGTTGTCGTTCATGGTCCATTAGAGCAAGGATATGCCGTTGAGGGACCTTATGATGTGATTTTCATTGAGGGATCTGTTGATTTTATTCCACAAGGTATCTTTGATCAAATGAAAGATTGTGGACGTCTTGTTGTGGTTGAAGGGTATGGAAATGCTGCTGTTGCACAAATCTATATAAAAGAAGATGGAATCATTTCGGCACGTCGTGCTTTTAACCTCGCTGTAAAGCCTCTTCCTTGCTTTTTAAAAACACCTAGTTTTGTATTTTAGTGCTTGTTTGTTTTGAGAATAAAAGATAGTTTCGTAATTTATTTGGGGTTTGTTATTGTGTGTATTGTGTTTAGAATAAACAAGAAGTTTCAGGCGTGTTTATTACTGGTGTTGAGTATTTTACTATCAGAGACTGTTTATGCTGAAACATTGATGGATGCTTTTTCTAAGGCTTATAAACATAATGCTAAGTTGAATAGTGAACGTGCAGCTGTGCGTATATCCAGTGATGATGTTGTCATTGCGCGATCAGGGCTATTGCCACAAGTTGAAGGGGTTGGGAACTATGGGCGGAATAAGTCTTTCACGGGTCCTTATGTCACTTCTGGATCTATAGGCGTGAGATTAAATCAAAGGTTATTTGATGGTTTTATCACGCAAAATATCTTTTCTTCAGCTCAAATTAAGTTGCAGGCTCAGCGTGAATATCTTCGTAATGTTGAACAAAATACATTTCTAGAGACAGTGACCGCTTATGCTAATGTCTATCACGCACGTCGTGTTGCCGATCTTCGGAGAGAAAATTTGGCAGCTCTTGAGGAACAAGTTCGCTCCAATAAAGCAAAATTTGATGTGGGTGAAGGAGGGCATGTTGATCTTGCTCAAGCTCAAGCTGCACGTTCTGTGGCGGTTTCCGAGCTGAGTCTTGCTCGTGCTGATGTAAAAGCAGCAGAGGCAGTGTATCGACAAGTTATTGGTTCTGATCCTGAAAAGTTAAAACGCCCACCCGTAGCCAAAGATTTTCCCGTCAATCTTGATATGGCTTACCAAATGAGCGTTGTGATGCACCCAGCAATCCTTTATGCTAAATATTTAGTCGATGCGAGTGTTTACAATGTAAAGGCAAAAGAAGGAGCATTGCTCCCTAAAGTTGATTTTTCTGCAACAGCATCTTACAATCGAATCTACAGCGGTGCTGGAGAGGATGGCGTTTCTAAATCAATAGGATTGTCAGTAAGTGTTCCAATCTTTGAAGGAGGGCGTACGTCTGCGCAAATTCGCCAATCAAGGGAACAGCTTGGACAGGCGCAGCTTCAACTCGATTTGGCGCATAGTGATACGAGGCAAGCACTTACTTCTGCTTGGTTTCAGTTGGAGGGCGCACGTTCATCTGTTGTTGCTTACCGTGAAAGTGTTCGTGCTGCTGAAATTGCTCTGAAAGGTCGTGTTCAAGAAAATCGCGTAGGGCAAGCAACGACGTTGGATGTTTTAAATTCTCGTACTCAGTTGATTAATGCTCAGATTGCGCTTGCAATGGCAGAGCGTAATGCTGTTGTGGCGAGCTATAGTGTTCAATCTTCTATTGGTAAATTGACTGCAAGTTATTTAGGTTTAAAAACAATTAAATATATCCGATAATACATAAAAGTATCTCTTTGAATCTTAAATTATTTTAGTTTTTAAAAGATTAGTAAATTAACAGTTGAATATGTTGAAAAATATTGCGGCGAGATGTTATTTTTATAAAGTGTAGAAAACTGTGTGTAGCGCCCTCTTTATGACAAGCATATTTGAAAATATCGTGGGAGGCATGTTGATCTTATAATTCTTTTGCATACACTGAAAATATGATTCTATTTGTTGTTGCGTCTTTGAGAGGTTGTAAAGTATGGTACAGAGTTCAAGCGTGTTACGTGAGCCAAGTATGGATGAAATTTTAACATCTATTCGTGAAATAATCGAAGAAAATGCGGTTCAATCTGATCACTTTTTAAATGAAGATGTTGCAGTGAATGCTTCGGAAGGTCGTTCAGAAGTTGTATCAGAGGGTATTTATGATACAACCTTATCGGTTGATGATGCTATGAAAGCTTTAGCTGATCGTATTGGTCTTTCTTCTGAAAATCAAGGAGGGAAGATAAAGCAAGAGAAAGAGGATATAGAGGCAGAAAATAATACAGTTGGTATGGATATGCAAAAGATGAAGCTTTCTTCTGAAGAACGGAATTCTGTATATAAAGCAAAAGAATATGAAGATGAGATAAGGAAATCACAGTCAGAAGCTGGAGAGGATGGTCATGTGGAATTGTCTGCATATTGTATTTCTTCTGCAGAAAAGATTGCGAAGGATGTATTGCGTCCGGCTATAGCAGAATGGTTACAGTCTAAATTGCCTAATTTACTAGAAGATATTTTACGTGAAGAGATTGTGAAGGCGATTAAAAAGTCATCTTAATTATTTTTTTACATTATTTTTATGTTTTTCATTTTATTGGGATTTTGTTTGCGATTTTGCGAGCTCTTTAGTGAATGGCTGAAATTCACGGGTTTTTGATCGGGATGTGATCGTATATTGTGTTTTTCAACGGCGTTATGGATGAATAGAATGTTAGAAAAAAACTATGATGCTGCCTCTATAGAGCAACGGGTTACAAAGAGATGGGAGACTCGTGGGGCTTTTAAAGCCGGAGCTGGTTCTAAAAGCGGAGCAGAACCTTTTTGCGTTATGCTTCCACCTCCTAATGTTACGGGCTCACTTCATATGGGGCATGCGCTCAATACGACAATTCAAGATATAATAGTTAGATTTCAGCGGATGCGTGGCAGAAATGTGTTGTGGCAGCCTGGTATGGATCATGCTGGGATTGCTACACAAATGGTTGTAGAGCGTCAACTTGCAGAACGCCAAGAACCAACGCGTCAAGAAATGGGAAGAGAAAAGTTTATTGAGCGTATTTGGGAATGGCGTTATGAAACTGGAGGCGTTATTGCGAACCAGTTGCGTCGTTTTGGGGTTTCATGTGATTGGTCGCGTGAGCGGTTTACAATGGATGAGGGGTTGTCGCAGGCAGTTCGTGAAGTTTTTGTCACGCTTTATAAGCAAGGGTTGATATATAGGGATAAGCGCCTTGTTAATTGGGATCCTAAATTGTTGACAGCTATTTCAGATCTTGAAGTTGAGCAAAAAGAAGTTCAAGGACATTTGTGGCACTTTAGGTATCCACTTGAGGATAAGATTTTTGATCCAAATGATGCAACAACTTTTATAACAGTGGCGACAACACGGCCAGAAACAATGCTTGGTGATACAGGAATTGCTGTTAATCCTGAAGATGAGCGTTATAAAAATCTTATCGGTAAAAATGCTCTTTTGCCGCTTGTTGGTCGTAGGTTATTAATTGTTGGTGATACGCATGCTGATCCTGAAGCTGGAAGTGGTGCTGTAAAAATTACACCAGCTCATGATTTTAATGACTTTGAAGTAGGGCAGCGTAATCATTTACGCTTGATCAATATTTTTACCCAAAAAGCCGAGATTTTTCTCCGTGGAAATGAAGCATTTTTCGATGGTTTGATTTTGTCAGATGAATTAAAAATGTTAATAGAAAATCTCGATAAATCTGATCGTTTTGTTGCTCGCCAGAAGATTGTTTCCTTGATGGAAGAACAGGGATATTTAGCTTCTGTTGATGATCATATCCATATGGTTCCTCATGGAGATCGCAGTGGTGTTCCTATTGAGCCTTTTTTGACAGATCAATGGTATGTTCATGCTGCTGAATTAGCAAAGCCAGCGATAGAGGCTGTTCAACAAGGAAAAACGCAGTTCGTTCCTGATAGCTGGAAAAAGACTTATTTCAATTGGATGGAAAATATTCAACCTTGGTGCATTTCTCGCCAATTATGGTGGGGACATCAGATTCCTGCTTGGTATGGTCCTGATGGAACGGTTTTTGTTGAAAAAAGTGAAAAAGAGGCTTTAGATTCAGCTTTTGTTCATTATGGTGAGGTTGTTGAATTAATCCGTGATCCGGATGTTTTAGATACTTGGTTTTCATCAGCGCTTTGGCCTTTTTCAACATTAGGATGGCCAAATAAAACGCCTGAATTATCTACTTTTTATCCAACATCTTTATCCGTGACAGGATTTGATATTATTTTTTTCTGGGTTGCTCGTATGATGATGATGGGACTTCACTTTATGGGTGACGTTCCTTTTCCAACGGTTTATGTGCACGCTCTTGTTCGGGATCAAAAGGGTGCAAAGATGTCAAAATCAAAGGGAAATATTATTGATCCCTTAGAGCTTATTGATCAATATAGTGCTGATGCACTTCGGTTTACTTTAGCTATTATGGCAGCACAAGGTCGTGATGTAAAACTTGATACTTCTCGTATTGCTGGTTATCGTAATTTTGCGACAAAATTGTGGAATGCTACCCGATTTGCGCAGATGAATGGTGTGAAGCATGATCCAACTTTTAAGCCAGAACAAGCAAAACTGGCGCTTAATCGTTGGATTTTAACAGAGTTATCTAAAACGATTTCAGCAGTGACGACTGGTATTGAACACTATAAATTTAATGAGTCAGCTGCCACACTTTACCGTTTTATTTGGAATACATTATGTGATTGGTATTTGGAGCTTCTCAAACCTATTTTTCAGGGGGAAAATGAAGATGCTAAAAATGAGGCTCAAGCTTGTACTGCTTGGGTTTTAGATGAAGTTTATAAACTTCTTCATCCTTTTATGCCTCATATGACGGAAGAGTTGTGGTCTCTTACAGAAACGCAAGCCAGCAAGCGTGAGGATATGCTCGCATTGACAAAATGGCCAGAGGAAACATTGATAGATGAAGAAGCTGCTGATGATATTAATTGGCTTATTGATGTCGTTACAGGGATTCGGTCTGTACGTTTTGAAATGAATATTCCTGTGGCTACACAAGCACCTCTTGTTGTTGTCGAAGGAGGGGAAGTAACGCGAGAGCGTGTGAGGCGTTATGATGCACTTCTTAAAAAATTAGCGCGTATTGAAGTTATTGATTTCTCGGATAAAGTTCCGCAAGTATCAGCACAAATGATTTTGGGAGAGGCTGTTTTTTGTTTACCATTAGGACAGTTGATTGATTTAGAGGCTGAACGTGTTCGTTTGAGGAAGGATGTCAGTAAAATTGAACAAGATATTGAAAAAATATCGCTTAAGTTAAACAACCCCCAATTTATAGCAAATGCAAAAGCAGAAATTGTTGAGCGTGAACGGAACAGGGTTGTAGAATTGCGTGCAGCGCAGAAAAAAATATTTGTTGCTTTAGAGCGATTGAATTGATTTCAACTTCTTCTTTTTTGATGAATGATTTCACACCATTAGGGCTGGTATAGATCTTCTTTAAAGGGAACTTTTTCTTTTGTTAGTTTTTCATGAACGATCATAAAATCTCTACTGAAATCTATTGTTTATATTTACCATTAAAGAAGCATCTCTTAAGGCACCCAACCCTATTTCACGACGGAGATCATGAATGCTATAACGGTAAATCCATTTGAGCTCCCCTTCTTTATGCTGGTAAAGCAGCAAGCCCCCCGTAGCACCATCCCGTCCAATCCGGATAGCCCTTGGCACTTAAGACCGTTCATAAGAGGCATTTTTAGTTCTTTATTACACAGAGTTTGATCCACATAGCCCCCCTTGCTTGTAATGTGTAAGAGGACGGTTTTGATTTATTTAACATGGAACAGGTTTGGAATGGGAGAATCTTACGATATTCGAGGGACTCATTCAACATGCAAAAAAATAAATTATCATTATAAATCAATATTCTGATTTGTTACCGTAAAACATCATCATTTAGAGTAGCAATATAAGGCATGTAAAATCACACATGTAATATTTTTGTTGTATGTAGTGATGAGTATTCTGAGGTAGGGCTTGTGTGTAAAGTATGAAGTAATCCATGTGAAATGATGTCAGAAAGCTGTATTGTTTATATATTGACTGTGGAAGAACTTCGTCTTTAAGGTGGTAAGGCAGTTGTGAAGTTATAAGTTAACGATCATCATTATATTTATCCGTTTTCGTATTGTTTTTTGTACTTAAACGCTTATCATTCATCATGTATTCTCTTCGTTCTCAAGCTGCTGTTTAATGCACGTTATTTCATTGAACGATTTTTACTCATACGTATAAAATTTTAAGATCAATAAATCCTAGAATGTTAAAGGATGTGTTACAAAATATAGAATAATGATTTATATTTAAAAATCAATTTTTTGTATATAAAAATGGATACTTAATTTTATCGAACATTTTGGATGGTTTTTATTTATCTGTCTTTTCTTTTAAAATTTTTCCTTTAAAATCACGTGTGCTTCTTAATAAGAAAAGGGGTTTAAATATCTACAAAGAAATTTATAACAGATATAATCATTAAAGTTGAGATAGGGGGGGAAATGGTTAATAGGTTTCAGATATGGAAAAAGGCCACGATTGTTGTAATTTTAGGGGGATTTTTTTCAACTGTTTATGCAATAAATGTCAATAGTTTGCAAGAAGCGAATGATGGTTCGTTTTATTTTTTTAAACGTGGTATGTCTGCTTATAAAAGTAGGCATATAAATCAGGCTATTGCAGCATTACGTTGTGCGGCTAAGAAGGGCCATATTGGTGCAAATTGGAAACTTGGCTCTATCTATGCAAACGGTGATGGTGTCCCTAAAAATGATTATAAGGCATATCATTTTTTTGCATATATTGTTGAAAAAGGTGCTGATCTTGGTTCAGAGGATGAAAGTTATGTTTCTGACGCATTGGTTAAACTTGCGGGATATATAAAAAAAGGCATTCCTCAATCATTTGTGAAACCTGATCCTTCTTATGCTGCTCATCTTTATATGCAGGCTGCGGTAAACTATGGAAATCCTAAAGCTCAGTATCATTTAGGAAAAATATTTTTAAAAGGAGAGGGAAGGGAGAAGAATCTTATACAAGCAGCACGTTGGTTTCAACTTTCAGCAAAAAAAGGAAATCATTCCGCCCAAGCAATGCTTGGAAATATGCTGCTTCAAGAAGGAAAAATTATCCGTGGGGCGGCAATGTTAACTGCTGCCTATGAAAAAGCTAATGTAAAAGACAGAAATTGGATTCGACCTTTGCAAGAACAGGCTTTTGCTCTTTGTAATGAATTTGAGAGACGTACAGTAATTTCACTGGTTGCTGATATTTTAAAAAATAACAGCTTTTAAACGTCTAATTGTAATATTTTTACATTTTATCATCTGCTATTAAACTCTGTTTCTTGTATACAAGTTCATAGTAAAGATAGCTTTTTGCGATAATCTGATGGCTAATGACTTAGGATTTTAGACAAAAATTCTTGCGTTCTCGGTTTTCTTGCTTGCGGATCAGAAAAGAACTCTTTAGATGAACAGTCTTCAAGAATTGTTCCTTGATCTATGAAAATAACACGCTCCGAGACTTTTTGTGCAAATCCCATTTCATGGGTTACACAAATCATCGTCATACCTTCTTCTGCTAAGCTAATCATGACATCGAGTACTTCACCTACCATTTCAGGATCTAGAGCAGATGTTGGTTCATCAAAAAGCATGACAAGTGGATCCATAGTTAAGGCACGTGCAATAGCAACACGTTGTTGTTGCCCTCCAGAAAGTTGACCAGGATATTTATCTTTGTGTTCAATCAGTCCAACGCGTTCAAGATACAACAATCCACGTTCAAGTGCTTCTTTTTTGCTTCGTTTTAGGACTTTGATTTGTGCAATTGTCAAATTTTCTGTGACAGATAAATGGGGGAAAAGCTCAAAGTGTTGAAATACCATTCCCACCTGACTTCGCAATTTAGGCAGATTTGTTTGTTTTGAATGAACTGGTATTCCATTAATCCAAATTTCACCTTTTTGAAAAGGGACGAGAGCGTTAATAGTTTTAATGAGTGTTGACTTTCCTGATCCTGATGGACCACAAACGACAACCACTTCTCCCTTATTAATGTTGGTTGTACAGTTTTTAAGGACTTTAACTTCGCCATACCAATTAGAAACATTTTTTATTTCGATCATATGAGTAGACATTTTTTTTCCTATTAGCGAATAATGGATACTTTTTTTTGTAAATACAAAACTATTTGTGACAGTGTAAAACAGATAACAAAATAGAAAATAGCAGCTAAGATATAAGCTTCTTGCTTTACACCAAAATTATTAGCAGCAATATCAAAACCATTTAAAAGACTGTTGCCACTGATGGCATAAACAAGGGTTGTATCCTGAAAAAGGATAATAACTTGTGTTAAAAAGACTGGAAGCATATCTCTAAAGGCTTGAGGAAGAGTGACAATGTACATACTTTGCCAATAGGTCATTCCAAGAGCTTGCCCTGCATATTTTTGTCCTTGCGGAACTGAATTGATTCCAGCACGCATAATTTCTGCAAAATAAGCTGTTTCAAATGCGGTAAAGGTAATGAGTGCTGATTTATTTGCACCAATGGATGTACCAGTTAAAAAAGGCAGAAGCACGAAAAACCATAAGATAACCATCACAAGTGGTATTGAACGCATAGCTGTTATGTAAACGATTGCAAACCAAGAAAAAAGTTTTATGGAAGAAAGGCGCATCATTGCTAAAAGGGTGCCGAAAACAAGCCCCAATACCGTTGCAAAAAGAGTTAGAAAAACGCTAAAAAGTAAACCTGATAAAATGTAAGAACGAAATACATCAAAGGTAAAAAAGGAAAAATCAAAGTCGGAAAAATTGAAAGGAAAATAAAGTCCAAACTGAGAGCTTATGAAATTCATCATATTCAATTTCCCTTTGTTTGAAAATTAGGAATTTTGAGTATTTGTTCAATGACGGTCATCACGATGAATACGAATAAGGCTATTAGAATATAAAGAATCGTAACAAGCAAATAATTTTCGTAAACATGGCTTACCTCTTCAATTGCTTGGTATTGAAATTGCATGAGCTCATTTATTGAAACGGCGAATGCTATAGACGAATTTTTCACAATCCCCATTGCTTCTGAAGTAAGAGGTGGCATAATTATACGTATAGCACGTGGTAGTATAATATAGCGATAACTTTGATAAGTTGTAAACCCCATTGCCATAGCAGCATAGCGTTGTCCAGAAGGAATCGCTTCAATGCCTGAACGAACCTGTTCTGCAATGCGTGCAGATGTAAAAAATCCCAATGCGCATGTTATTAAGAGAATAGGGGAAAATTTCATCGCTGGTGGATAAATCTTAGGAACAACAAAATACCACAAAAACACTTGTACAAGGAGGGGAATATTACGCATAATCTCTACCCAAATAGCACCGATAGTGCGAAATATACAATTGATTATCGATGTTTTGGGTAAAGTGCGCATTGTTCCTATAATAACGCCACACAATACAGCTAATATAAGTGAAGTGATAGACAATATAACCGTATTTTTTAAGCCATCGAGAAGTGTATCTAAATAGGTATGACTCACGCCGGGAGTTCCCAGGCATCCTGTTACCAGTGTTTGAGTAAGGTCATCTCTACAAAGGAAAGAAAAGTCCATTAATTGATATTCCCTCAAATTAGTCATTCACATATAGGACAATAAACCAAGCGCATCTACATAGGCTAAATTTATTAAAAAGTGAATTAAAATATAAACCACACTCAATTTTTAAAGAGTGTGGTTCTTCTTTATTAAATTTTATAAATCTTTTTCTACGTAGCTTTCTCGAGGCTTATTATTTGGGTGATCCCAAGCATATCTTGTTTGTTTTGACAAGGGAAGGTTCATAACAGTGTTAGCAGGTGGGATCGGTTTCATAAACCACTTATTATAAAGCTTTTCCAGTGATTCATCTTTAATCTGACGTACGATACTATCGTTGATTGTTTGTTCAAATTTTTTGTCATTTAATCTGAGCATACAGGCAATAGGTTCGACTGAAAGTACAGTATCAAGAATGACATAATCAGATGGATTCTTTGATTTAGCAATATGTCCAGCAAGAATTGAAGCGTCCATGACAAAAGCATCTGCCTTACCAGATTCTAATAATAAAAAACTATCTCCGTGATCTTTCCCCTTTAAAACTTTAAACTGAATGTTTTTTGCACGTTTATTTTTACGAATAAGTTGAACAGATGTTGTACCGGTGGTCGTTGCAACTGTTTTTCCATTTAAATCCTCAAGAGATTTAATGTTAGAGTTTTTCTTGACAGCAATTCGAACCTCTTCAATGTATGTCGTATAAGCAAATGCTGCTTCTTTACTGCGGGCAATATCATTTGTTGTTGAACCGCACTCAAAATCATAGGTTTTATTTTTTAAGAGAGGAATTCTATTTTGAGAAGTGATGGGAAGATAATGAATTTTAATTGGTTTACCAATTTTTTTTGAAATATCATCAATGATCCGTTCTGCCATTTCTGTATGAAAACCTACATATTTATTATTACCAAGGGCGTAGGCTAAACCAGATGATTCACGGACACCTAAAGTAATTTCCCCCGTTCGTTTTATTTTTTCAAGAGTATCGTGTTCAGCATGTGCGACACTTGTGAACCCAATGGCCGCTGCTGCAATAAGCATTAACAATGATTTCTTCATTTATGTCCTCCATTCATTTATTTTTATTTTAGTTGCTTAAGATATACTGTTTATATGCTGTAGCATAGTTATTATTTTTGAGCGGAATTTTTTTGTTGTCTCATGAAATAAGGATTGTACTTTATTAATTGATATTAAGATGAATCCAAACAGGGACGTGGTCGGATGGTTTTTGATATCCCCTTACTTCTGTTTGACTATGAGCGCAAATAAGTTGATCAACAGCTTCTGGTGATAATAATAAATGATCAATGCGAATCCCATTATTTTTAGGCCAAGCACCCGCCTGAAAGTCCCAAAAACTGAAGGAGGGAGTATCGGTGACATTCCGGATAGCATCATAAAAACCTAAATGAAGAATGCGTTGGAATGCTTTTCTTGTTTCTCGAAGAAATAAGGCATCTTGATACCATTCTTGAGGCTTCTTTGCATCTAATGGAGCGGGGATGACATTATAATCACCCGCTAGAATAAGAGGTTCTTCATACGCAAGCAATAATTTTGCATGTGTATATAATCTTTCCATCCATTCTATCTTATAGGAATATTTTTCACTCTCAATAGGATTCCCATTTGGCAAATAGAGAGATGCAACACGAACAACACCTTTGTTTGTTGAATAAACAGCTTCAATATAACGTGTTTGTTTATCATTATCATTGCCTGGTAATCGACGGATTACGTCATCTGGTGTTTTTTTAGAGAGAATCGCAACGCCATTAAAACTTTTTTGTCCGTGTGTTTCTATATGGTAACCTAAACTTTCAATTGCATCGCGTGGAAAATTTTCATCAATACTTTTAATTTCCTGTAAACAGACTATGTCCGGCTGGCTTTGCTGCAACCATCGACATAATGTTTCATGTCGTGCTTTTATTCCGGCAATATTCCACGTTGATATTTTCATGACACTCCTTATTTATAGAGGATATTACTATGGTAAATTGATTTATCAAGAGTAGCGGTAAAAGCAAATTTAAAGTTTTAAAATTTAATTTATTTTCATTTTTAAAAAACTTTCTGCTGTTTAGTTCTTGACGAATGTACGTGTTCTCGCTATTAGAGATGAACATAACCGATGTGGATGTGATCAGGTTGTTTTGGATATGAGCCGGAAGATTGTTCACAGGTGTTAAGAAGATTAAAAGCAAATGCTAGTGCAAAAGGCTATTGCCTTCTCTGCTTGTGGTCGGGTAAACTGTTTTTTGCAGGTGTGCCCGATTTTGTGTGTAGACTTAGATATCTGTTCCGATTCTGTTGGGGTGGATGGAAATAAAAATAGAAAAGCCCGATTGGGTGAGAAGAATGTAGATCGAAAAGAGGAAGGTTGCATGCCTACCGTAAACCAGTTGATTCGCAAGCCGCGTGTGGCGCCAGTTAAACGTAATAAGGTTCCTGCTCTGCAGTCGAATCCGCAGAAACGTGGTGTTTGTACGCGTGTTTATACAACAACACCGAAGAAGCCTAATTCTGCCCTTCGTAAAGTTGCTAAAATTCGCTTGACGAATGGATTTGAGGTGATTGGTTATATTCCTGGAGAGGGACATAATCTTCAAGAGCACTCTGTTGTGATGATTCGTGGTGGTCGTGTGAAAGATTTGCCGGGAGTTCGTTATCACATTATTCGTGGTTTGCTTGATACACAGGGTGTCAAGAATCGTAAACAGCGCCGTTCAAAGTATGGCGCAAAGCGTCCAAAATAATATTGAGAGACAAAGCCAATGTCCCGTCGTCATAGAGCAGAAAAACGTGAGATTAATCCAGATCCAAAATTTGGTGATTTGGTTATTATGAAATTTATGAATGCCATTATGTTTGATGGTAAAAAATCAGTTGCAGAGCGTATAGTTTATGGTGCGCTCGATTCTGTAGAAAAAAGAGTAAAAACAGATCCTGTGGCCCTGTTTCATCGGGCCTTGGAGAATGTTGCTCCTCATATTGAAGTTCGCTCACGCCGTGTTGGTGGCGCTACTTATCAAGTTCCGATTGATGTTCGTCCTGATCGTCGTCAGGCTCTTGCTATTCGTTGGTTGATTACGGCGGCACGTGGTCGAAATGAAACGACGATGATTGAGCGTTTGTCTGGTGAATTGATGGATGCGGCTAATAATCGCGGTTCTGCCGTGAAAAAGCGTGAAGATGTTCATCGTATGGCTGAAGCTAATCGTGCTTTTTCTCACTATCGCTGGTAGAAGTTTTAAACTAAGGCAAATATAATGGCTCGCGAATATAAAATTGAAGATTATCGTAATTTTGGTATTATGGCGCATATTGATGCTGGTAAGACTACGATGACTGAACGTATTCTGTTCTATACCGGTAAGAATCATAAAATTGGAGAGACCCATGATGGTGCTTCTACAATGGATTGGATGGAGCAGGAGCAGGAGCGCGGTATTACGATTACATCTGCTGCGACAACGACGTTTTGGGAGGGGAAGGACGGTCGCAAGCGTCGTTTTAATATCATTGATACGCCAGGGCACGTTGATTTTACGATTGAAGTTGAGCGCTCTTTGCGTGTTCTTGATGGTGCAATAGCCTTGTTGGATGCAAATGCCGGTGTGGAGCCTCAGACGGAAACTGTTTGGCGGCAAGCTGAAAAATATCGTGTGCCTCGTATGGTTTTTGTTAATAAAATGGACAAAATAGGAGCTGACTTCTATCGTAGTGTGGAGATGGTTGGTTCTCGGTTGGGTGCTAAAGCGCTTGTTGTGCAGTTGCCAATTGGGGCTGAAAATGACTTTGAGGGTGTTGTTGATCTTGTTGAGATGAAGGCTTTAAAGTGGGATGGTTCTATTGGTGCCTCGGCAGTGATAAGTGAAATTCCCTCTGATTTAAGGGAAAAAGCTGAAGAATATCGCGAGAAATTGATTGAGATGGCTGTGGAGGTTGATGAAGTTGCGACAGAGGCTTATTTGGAAGGTGTTATGCCAACTAACGAGCAGCTTGTTTCTCTCATTCGTAGGGGGACAGTAGAAGTTCAGTTTCATCCGGTTCTTTGTGGTACCGCTTTTAAAAACAAGGGGGTGCAGCCACTTTTGGATGCTGTTGTTTCCTATCTTCCTTCTCCAATTGATATTCCGGCGATTAAGGGTATTGATGTAAAGACTGAGTCTGAAACGACACGCGAATCTTCTGATGATGCTCCGCTATCTATGCTTGCTTTTAAAATTATGAATGATCCTTTTGTTGGTTCATTGACGTTCTGTCGTATTTACTCAGGTAAGGTTCAGAAAGGTATTTCTCTTGAGAATACTGTGAAAAAGAAGAAGGAGCGTTTGGGGCGTATGCTTCAAATGCATTCAAATTCTCGTGAGGATATTGAGGAAGCATTTGCTGGTGATATTGTTGCTCTTGCAGGGCTTAAGGAGACGACAACAGGTGATACTCTTTGTGATCCTTTGAAGCCTGTTATTTTGGAGAGAATGGAATTTCCAGAGCCTGTTATTGAGATTGCAATTGAACCGAAGACAAAAGCAGATCAAGAAAAAATGGGTATTGCTCTTAACCGTCTAGCAGCCGAAGATCCTTCATTTCGTGTTAAATCGGATGAAGAATCTGGACAGACTATTATAGCTGGAATGGGTGAGCTTCATCTTGATATTATTGTTGACCGTATGCGGCGTGAGTTTAAAGTTGAAGCAAATGTTGGGCAGCCTCAAGTTGCTTATCGTGAGTCAATTACTAAAATGGCGGAAATTGATTATACCCATAAGAAACAATCGGGTGGTGCTGGTCAATTTGCTCGTGTAAAAATTGTTTTTGAGCCTCATGATGGTGATGACTTTATTTTTGAGTCAAAGATTGTTGGTGGTGCTGTTCCTAAAGAATATATTCCCGGCGTCCAAAAAGGGATTGAAAGTGTTATGGGGTCAGGTCCTCTTGCGGGATTTCCTATGCTTGGTGTAAAAGCGACACTCATTGATGGTGGCTATCACGATGTTGATTCCTCGGTTTTAGCTTTTGAGATTGCTGCTCGTGCAGCTTTTCGTGATGGAGCAAAGAAGGCTGGTGCACAGCTTCTTGAACCGATCATGAAGGTGGAAGTTGTTACACCAGATGATTATGTTGGTGATGTTATTGGTGATCTCAATTCTCGTCGGGGGCAGATTTCAGGAACTGAAGCGCGCGGCATTGCAACGGTTGTGAATGCAATGGTTCCTTTGGCAAACATGTTTGGTTATGTGAATACCCTTCGTTCTATGAGTCAGGGGCGTGCGCAGTATACAATGCAGTTTGATCATTACGAGCCTGTGCCTTCGGCTGTTGCTGTGGAGATTCAAAAGAAATACGCGTAATTTCAGGTTGGTAATTAATTTTTAACTTAGTCCTTGGCGTGGACGGAAAATGGAGAGCTCAAATGGCGAAGAGCAAGTTTGAACGAACGAAACCGCATGTTAATATTGGTACGATTGGTCACGTTGATCATGGGAAGACCTCGTTGACAGCAGCGATTACGAAATACTTTGGTGAATTTAAAGCCTATGACCAAATTGACGCTGCCCCAGAGGAACGCGCACGTGGAATTACTATTTCTACAGCACACGTTGAGTATGAAACGGAAAATCGTCACTATGCGCACGTTGATTGTCCAGGGCACGCTGATTATGTGAAGAACATGATCACAGGGGCAGCGCAGATGGATGGTGCTATTTTGGTTGTTTCGGCGGCTGATGGGCCAATGCCTCAGACACGTGAGCATATTTTGCTTGCACGTCAGGTTGGTGTTCCAGCAATTGTTGTTTTTCTTAATAAAGTTGATCAGGTTGATGATGTAGAACTTTT
>NZ_JBHINE010000002.1:0-25395 GCF_042194715.1 Bartonella sp. CM120XJJH
TAGAGTGCACCCTTCCCCTCAACGGATACTGCCAAACCCTCTTGAGGCAAGTATCCAAACTGTAGAGGATGCACTCCAGCCCTCAAAAAGAGTGCACCCTTCCCCTCAAACGGATACTGCCCAACCCTCATAAGGCAAGTATCCAAACTGTAGAGGATGCACTCCGCCTTCAAATAGAGTGCACCCTTCCCCTCAAACGGATACTGCCCAACCCTCATAAGGCAAGTATCCAAACTGTAGAGGATGCACTCAAAGCCCTCAAAAGAGTGCACCCTTCCCCTCAAACGGATACTGCCAAACCCTCAAAGGCAGTATCCAAACTGTAGAGGATGCACTCAAAGCCCTCAAATAGAGTGCACCCTTCCCCTCTCGGGTTTTAATCAACTTTCATCGCATCTCATTTTTATGAACCCTCATTTTTATGAATCCTTGGTCAAAAGCACAAAAGAGAAGTTTGCTAGCAACTATTGTATCACCCATCTTATGGGATTCCACTTGACTACAGAGCTTTCAACCTTTTTTACGCCTTCATAAAATCGAATCTGAAAGAATTCATTAAGGCAATTAAGGGTAAATTTTGTCAAAATATAGACAAACTTTATTCTTTTTTGTGATTGTTGTATTTTTACTATAGTTATTTAAATCGAATTTATATATGATACGTATTGATATTTATTTATCGAAATAAATATAGGAGAAAAAACTATGAATATCAGATATTTTTTCATAGCGGGGGCGATTACAAGTGGTTTAGCTCTCGCGATTCAAAAATCTGATCGTATAGTCAATAAAGAACCCTCTCCTATTGTTGCACCTTATACTATTGAGAAAACAAATTTACAGTTTGTTAAACAAGTAAGGGACACATCGGATACATTGAATATACTGAAAGTCAGTAATAGAAGCGCCTCAGAACAAGCATCAATAAACGATATATACGAGAAAGGAAAAAGTTTATTGAATGCAATAGCTGGTTTTTTAGGATCCATTATTATATATTTTATACAACTTGTTTCCACTAGAGTATAAGATACAAAAAGTTCTTAAAATAAGGTTATATACATTTTGTGTATATTGTAAAATTTAAATAAAAAGGCCCTTTTTAAATGGGGCCTTTTTAGTTTAACTGTTCCGATGTTTTAATTTAATTTTTCCAGTGTTTTAATTTAATTTTTATTGTGTTTTTATTTTTATTGGCTAAATACTACCGCCTTCAAAATGACATTTTTACCCTTCCTCACATCTCAAATGACAAAGGCTCTCCTCTTAAGCTCACCCCAAAGGCATTCTCCTTAAGCTCCTCCCCATAGTGCTTTAGTCGACGGATCTTCCCCATAAGTGCTTTAGTCAATGAGACTCCACAGTCCTTTTGTTCTTCCAAAAAATTCCTCTATTTTCAAGAAAATCACCCTGCAGCCCCACTTCAATAGAATTCATTTCAAAGCTTGAATGAACAAAGCACCTAAAAATACGAAACAACCCATATACCGCGACCACCTACTCCCAAAGCCGTTCCTTCCTCACATTTCAAACAATGAAGTAAATCACAAGCGCTCACTCTAGGCTCTAAATCCCATGGGCTCTCATTCCCTTTAATCAACAATGGTCCATAATCGGCTTTTCTTCCCCTCAAAGCCATCCTCAACACCACCATTTAGAGCAATATTTACGGACACCTCATGAAAAAGCACCAAAACACCTCAAAAGCAAAAGAGCTTAACACTATTCAAAAATGACACTGTTACCCTTCCTCACACCTCAAAGAATGAGGGCTCTCCTTTTAAGCTCCCCCATAGTGCTTTAGTCAATGGTCTTCCCCATAGTGCTTTAGTCGACGGACTTCCATCATAGCGCTTAAATAAGACCCTTGAATAAGCGATAATTCGTGAGTATTTTCTAACAAAAAAAGGAATCGTCTTTAAAAAGATAGCAGTATTTATAATCGGCTTTTCTTCCACTCAATGCCATCTTCAACACTGCTCCTTAGAGCAATATTTACGGACACCCCATGAAAGAGCACCAAAACACCTCAAAAGCAAAAGAGCTTAACACTATTCAAAAATGACACTGTTACCCTTCCTCACACCTCAAAGAATGAGGGCTCTCCTTTTAAGCTCCCCCATAGTGCTTTAGTCAATGGTCTTCCCCATAGTGCTTTAGTCGACGGACTTCCATCATAGCGCTTAAATAAGGCCCTTGAATAAGCGATAATTCATGAATATTTTCTAACAAAAAAGGAACCGTCTTTAAAAAGATAGCAGTATTTATAGTCGATTTTTCTTCGTTCTATCAAACTGATGTAAATATGATCATTTCTGATTAAATATACTGTTGATTTCCTGCTTCTTCGAGGCTGGTTTCACCAAAGTCACAGGACATTGGCCAGAATCCTATTTTTGAAGATCAAGCCCTTTTCAATCTATTTTTTTAAATCTTGGCTATTATTCTTGATTTTTCGAGCACTTTATTTTGCTCTGGTGTGAAAGATGTGAAAGCACCTCAATCATAGTGCTTTCACATCTTTCAAATAAGGGGGGCTTCAACAGGAGAGTAAACTAATCAATTTTTATATCCATAAATGCGATTTTACCATCTTTGATATAAGTAATATCAGGAGCATGTTTTACCCCCTCTGCTTCAAGCGCGACGAGCGGTTCATCACTCACAATATATCCTTGTTCCCTTAATTCTTGTTTTTTCTCCTCGACTATTTTTTTATGAAAATCTCGTTTTTGATTACACGTATTAGGAGATCTCACTCTGAAAAGCTGATAGTCTATGGCTATAGACCACTTCTCAGCAACCCGTTCCAGCAGATCGTAACTGAAATTTCCTGCCCCTTTCACTTCTTGAGCGATCTCTATCGCGCGTTCCAAATGAACTTTTTCAATGGTTTCATCAAAGCCAAGCTGGTCCCCTGCCGTAAAACTTTCATCATAAGAAGCTAAAGTCTCAACATCGCCCAGCAAGGCAAGAGCAGCAAGATGCAGCAAAGCATAAGGTGCAAACTCCACGTCCTCTACGTCATCATCCGATGTCCAAGATAAAGAGTCTTTTTCCCAAGGGGGAAGACTATATTGAGAGCGAAACATTTCATGCAAAGAATCATCTTCCATTGTCCATTTTAAAGTTTTATTGAGTGCTTTCTTTAAACGCTTGGCACTCACTTTTTCTTCAAAAATTTCCAATCCATTGGATACAAAATTCATAAATACCGTTGGCAAAACCCCAGAATTATGAGGATTAATCGTCTGACAAGCCGCAGCAAAAATACCGCTCATAATTAAAAGTCCGCGATCAAAAGGCGAAAATTCTTCCACTGGTTTCTCGTTATAGAGAAACTGCACTTCGCGATCTGGTAAAAAGAAGGTTGCCAAATAATCTCCTTTGCCCTCGATTTCCACCGACCATCCCAAGCTTTTTAAAAGCCCTGTTGCACTTTCTATCGTGAGAATTTCATCATCATCATAATCAACAGAGAACTCTTTTTCCTTTAGTTGCAAACGCCTCTCCTGCACCACGGCTTCATCTTTCCAAAACTGCTGCGTTGCAAGATCATTTTCTTTAAGCACTCTTTCCAGCTCTCTTTTCACTTGGAAATTCATTTTCATCCGTTTAAAGACAGAGATATAAAGAGCCAAAATAAGCATGATAATGATCATGAAAATAGCAATAAATACCCAGAACTCAGGATCTAATAGAAGTACTGCTATAGGACCACTGTTCATTTTTCCCTCTCAGTCTTTAAAAAAGCCCGTGCGACAGAGAGCTTATATGCTCTCGTACAGAGATTGCTTCTTCTAGTTTCTGAATATTTTTTCGCAACTCACACGTCACTTTGGTGCGAAGCCGTAACATAACGGGAATAAAAATAATGGCACAGACCGTTATGACGAGAGTCGTTTTAAAGAGAACGGCATGCACAACATATTGCCATCCTGTCAGCTGCCAATTTAATACACCTGGTATTTCTAGAACCATTCTCCACATGATAATGACAACAGCAATAGCAAAGATAATTTTATAATCCTTTGCTGAAAGCAACGCTTGCTGAAGCGAAAAAGAATGCGCTCCTTTATGCGCTTCTTGCTCTGATGTCCAATTTTGCTTCTTCATGTATTCCCCTCTCACTCGTTGAAAAAGCCCGTGCAATAGAGATCTTGTTTGCTCTCACACAGAGATTGCCTCTTCTCGTTTCTGGATTTTTTTCCAATTTACGCATTATGATGATGCGAAACCGAAATATCACCGGAACCAAGAAAAGTACACAGACCATTATGGTTTGCGTCATAATAAAAATAATAATATTCGTGGTATTGTGCTACCCTCTTACCTTCCTCACACCTCAAACAGTGAAGATTTTCAAACCGCACCAAATAGTCACAATTCAGCTTTTTCTGCAAGAAAATTCTCCTATTTTTAAGAAAATGACCCTGCAGCCCCTACGTCATCGGATTTACTTCCAAATATCCATGAAGCAGACTTGAAAAACACAAAATACCATAAATTTTTGTATCAATATCACCATACTAAAACGCTGTTGAGGCTTAGCAAGTGCTGCTTAATTGGCAAAGACTGCTTAAAAAGACAAAAAAACATCTCAAAGGTAAAAGAGCTTAACACTGCCAAAAATGACATTTTTACCCTTCCTCACATCTCAAATGACAAAGGCTCTCCTCTTAAGCTCACCCCAAAGGCATTCTCCTTAAGCTCCTCCCCATAGTGCTTTAGTCGACGGATCTTCCCCATAAGTGCTTTAGTCAATGAGACTCCACAGTCCTTTTGTTCTTCCAAAAAATTCCTCTATTTTCAAGAAAATCACCCTGCAGCCCCACTTCAATAGAATTCATTTCAAAGCTTGAATGAACAAAGCACCTAAAAATACGAAACAACCCATATACCGCGACCACCTACTCCCAAAGCCGTTCCCTTCCTCACATTTCAAACAATGAAGTAAGTCCCAAGCGCTCACTCTAGGCTCTAAATCCCACGGGCTCTTATTCCCTTTAATCAATAATGGTCCATAATCGGCTTTTCTTCCACTCAATGTCATCCTCAACACGGCTCCTTAGAGCAATATTTACGGATAACCCATGAAAGAGCACCAAAAAATATCAGAGGCAAAATGGTATAGAGAGCAATCCCTATAAATGTTGAATTTCTCATAATTTCTTCATTATTTTTCCCTCTCATGACTTCTCAAACGCTGTATCCTGTTCTTGCAAGACGTTTTTAAGTTCTTTTCTTAAACAGCGATACGTTCTCACCTGCTTAAAGACACCATAATAAAGTTCCAAAAACATCATGGGAATACAAGCAACCCACAGCGTTACGAGCGTAAGCACGATAACAAATATCATGACAAGAATATCGTCCATTTTCCAGTTCACACTTTCTTTATACCGATCCTTTTGATCGGTTATTTTACCGCGTTGCTGGTTTATTCCTTTCAATTTCCGAATATTTTTTACCAACAAAAACCACAATATGATGCCGAGTATCAATATAACTGGGAACAAGACCAAAACACACACTATAATAACTTTCCAAAACGCATACAAAGAGAGAAAAAGAGGTGTATCCCACCACCCTGTCCGTTCTCCATTGCTACCCAAGGATAGGAGAAAGAAAATCTTGTTCCACAGCTCAAGAGAGAAAATGTTGTACTCTTTGCTATCCAAGGATGAGAGAGAGAGAATCCTGTTCCACAGCTCAAGAAAGAAAATCCTGTTCCATAGCTCAATAATGAGTGAGAGAAAACAAATGACAACACGCTCTCGCATAGAAAAAACACTTTTTTCGAAAAAATGGCGTAGTTCATTATAAAATGCTGAATTTTTCCCCTTCATTGCTCTTCCTTTTTTTTTATGAAAATGCATTTTTTTATCTCATGCCCGCCCTTTTAAGAACCACTAAAAGTGCGATGTATGGCGCTTGCCTTATTTTCAACAAAAACCCAAACTTTCTAAAAGCGCGGCTGCTCTTCCAAATGATGAAGAGCAGCCTCCTCATTACAAACGAAAATAAGCTCTCCTCTTTGCCTGATGATTTTCCAACCATTCAGCCCCTCTTCTCTATGTCACGAGCTTCCAAACATTGCCTCTTCCCCCTCACGATAGCTACAAAAGCGCCTTGTCACTCTCTTTATCTTACGCGTTTTAATGCCCGTCTCACTTTACGATACGTTCTCACCTGCTTGAAAACAAAATAGTAAAATTCTAAAATGAGCATGACAACACCCGCAGGAAAAAAGACCTCTAGCAGAAATATCAACCAAAAGTATACGATAAAAAAACGGCTTATTTTTTCTCTATCCTTTTTTGACGGATTATTTTGTTGATCGGTTGTGTGACCCCGTTGCTGGATAGCCTCTTTTAACTGCTGAATCTTTTTTTTCAACAAATACGTTAAGATGAGATAAAGCACCAATAAAACAGGCATCAAGGCAACAACACACACCATGATGACTTCACGCAGCACAAAGAGCGCTAAAAGAGTGCTATCCTGCGATACACTCAACGACCACTTGGATTCTAAGGGGATCAAAAGAGCTTTATGACCTATCCCAATAAGGATAGAAATAAGAAAAATAATAATATGATCTTTATAAGAACGAAATGATTTTCCAAAAACAACAGAGCACCGTTTGTTATAAAATGTGGAATTTTCCCCCTTCATTTGCTCTTCCCTTTTATACAACTGTTTGTCCTTGGCTTTTATAAGGACACAAACAATCTCTCAAGTAAAATTCCGTCCATTATCGTCAGACAGAATACCGAAGAGAACACTCGTATTGTATATTTATATTGCCAATACTTTTGCCAATTCACGTGCTTGTTTTAAAGAAACACCTCTCAACACTTCTAAACCAACGCGCCTCCACCCCATTTCATGAACAACACCCATGAAGGGGATAACAATAGCGCCCCCATGAATATATCCCCCTTACTATAAACTCTATCACCACCATTGTTTCAATAAAAAGTATAACCCAGCACCATTCACATGCGCCGCCCACTACCCCTACAACAACCATACCGCGCGCCCTTACAACAGCCATACCCCGCGCCCTTACAACCACCATACCCGCACGCCCTACAAACAGCCATACCCGCGCGCCCTACAAACAGCCATACCGCTACCCCCCTTACAACCACCATACCCGCGCCCTACAACAGCCATACCGCTGCGCCCTACAACAACCTTACCGCTACCCCCTTACAACCACCATACCCGCGCCCTACAACAACCTTACCGCTACCCCCTTACAACCACCATACCCGCACGCCCTACAAACAGCCATACCCGCGCGCCCTACAACAACCTTACCGCTCCCCTTACAACCACCATACCCGCGCCCTACAACAACCTTACCGCTGCGCCCTACAACAGCCATACCGCTGCGCCCTACAACAACCTTACCGCTACCCCTTACAACCACCATACCCGCGCCCTACAACAACCTTACCGCTACCCCCTTACAACCACCATACCACTCCCCTACAACAACCTTACCCACTTGCCCCCTTACAACAGCCATACCTAGCTTCTACGATAGCCCTTATCCCTTGAAAAGATAGAAACATTTTTATTCTTTTCTCAATTTTTTTCCGCCCCCTTGTTTTCCGCCCCCCCACTTTAGACATAAAAAAAGTCACTTCCATTGATGTGCAAATGATCGCGCAATAAGAGCATTTGAAATGAGAAAATCTTACAACTCTCTTATTCCAATTAAAAAGGATCAATAATCATTCAAAATATATAAATCAAAATATGACGATATCTTCCATTTTTCATTGGGGATCTTGCAAGCCAATCGCTTAGAATATACTCATAAAAGCGCTTCTAACACAGCGAGACAGCCACTATTTTAAAGATCACGCGTTTTAATATTAATGAAAGCACTGACATTCGCTTGCAAGTTTGAGATGTGGTTTTGAGGTGTTGTTTTGTCAACAATCTTGTTAGCATGACTTGATTCTATGACCATGCGGTATCATCACAACTGCTCTTTATGGACAGCATAATGGTATGCGTCATTTTACTTACAATTCTTTATAAGCCTTGCATAAGACTTATCGTGAAAAAGGAGAATCCTGTTGAATATAGCAATTATTTTGGGGTCTGTGCGTCAACCTTCATTAACACGAACTTTAGCCAGTTATTTAGCAGATTGCCTCATGAAGCGGGGTGCATCACTTCATTGGGTTGATTTGCGTGAACAGCCCTTACCGATGACAGATCCAGATTATCATCAGCAGGTAGAGGCTAATCCAAGTGCTGCGGTTCGCCAGTTTGTAAAAACCATTGCAGCGGCTGATGGCGTTATTCTAGCAAGCCCCGTTTATCAAGGGTCTTATTCGGGTGTTTTAAAAAATGCTCTTGATAATTTGAGCTATAATGCCTTTTTAAATAAACCAGTTGGGCTTATCTCTCATGGGAGTACTGCCAAAAAATGTGCACAACCGTGTGAGCATTTATTGCCGGTGGTGCGCACGCTTTATGGTTATGCACTCCAATGTCAAATCGCCTCTTCCACTGAAGATTTTTCCTCCGATGATGAAGGTCGTACTTGGAAAGTTATAAGTGAAGAGATACAAACACGTTGTGAAAGGCTTGCTGATGAAATGTACACATTTTTAAAGCAACGCGGTGTGATTTAAAGCAACAAGGGAGGGAGCATGAAAAAAAAGAATGCGCACTATCGTTATTTAGTGGTAGGGGGGACAGGGATGCTTTCCCCTTTGTGTCAATCATTAGAGCCGCGAGAAGTGATTATTGCTGCACGCTTTCTTTCCCATAAAGTCCAGCTTGAGGCATTGCAAAAACAGCATATGTGCATGCCATTGGATTATGATTGTGCAGCATCAAAGGCACAATTTTTAGAAGCTGTGAAGCAATGGCATGATCTAAAATATTGCATATTATGGATTCATTCACCCGCCCATGCATTTTCTTGCGCATTAATTGAACGATTGGCTCTTTTGCCTAAACCACCATGTATTCTTCATATTTTTGGTTCCAACACGCATGATCAAATGATTATCGATTGCGCACGCAAAAACAAGGTTGATTTTATCCCCATTCAATTAGGACAAAAAACAACGCCAAAAGGTTCACGATGGCTAACCCACCAAGAGATAAGCCAACAAGTCCTAGATGCCATAAAAAACCATATGAATAAACAAAACTTATGATCAATACCTAGGCTTTGCCAAGAAGCCGTGCCCCCTCCAATCTCTACCCATACTCGAAACACCCTCTTGAATAGCCCATACTCTCTAAAATCATAGGCTTTGAGAACAAACAATCCCCCTCCCTTACACCTCTAAACAGCATGCCTATATCAACAGCTCCAGAACCAAACGATTTCTAACCCTTCTCACACGGACTTATCCCCCTCTCACAGTTTATGATCTTCACATGTCTTATCCCCCCCTCTCACGCAACTTATAAAGCATAATCTTATGGGGCGTTATCTTATGGAGCGTTATGGCATAAAACTTAAAACAGCAAATTGTGTTTAGAATTTTTGTCTATTTTAAAACTGACCTTTCTCCCCACACCTCAAAGAACGACAGTTTCTACGGAACAATGGTTTCTACAAAACGTAAGATTCCCACGAAAATCTTCTCTTTCAACAGTCCAAATTTTAGCGGGTTTGAGTTGACTTCCCGCCCATAGTCTTCCCTTAATACTTATACCAGACAAGCTTTTTTTAAAGAAATTTCAACGTCCTCCTTAAAAAAACACTTCAACATACTTCGCCCCCCTTTACCCCAACCGCGCCCAAAACCCTCACGGCTCTTCACCAACCACAAATCCCAGCAATTACAGTTCCACGTTTTTACGATTTTGCAAATTCACAGAAAACAAGCAAACTTCCGATAAACCGCCCCATTGAAATCTATCACAAATCTATCACTGACCTATCACCAGCCTATTACTTGCCTATTAATGAGCATCAGCCCTTTTCACCCAACACCCTCCATTCCCCCATTCCAATTTTGACGCATTTTACAATCCAGCCCCTCCATTGGCACCCTCTTTACCCCAAGCACCTCAAAACCCTCACGGCTCTTCACCAACCACAAATCCCAGCAATTACAGTTCCACGTTTTTACGATTTTGCAAATTCACAGAAAATCAGCAAACGTCCAATAAACAGCCCCATTGAAACCTATTAATTGTCATCAGCTCTTTTCAAACAGAGAGCAGCGTAAAATGAGAAAAATAATCTATGCCCTTCTCCCAAGCTGTGAAGCAATGGCATGATCTAAAACTCACACCTCCCCCATGACATGAGCACCACACTGCGCTTTATTTTCCTTATCTTTTCAACGCCATTCCACACACACTTCCCTTTTCACCCAAACGCCCCCTATTCCAGCGCATTTCACAATCCAGCCCCTCCATTGGCGCCCTCTTTACCCCAAGCACCTCAAAACCCTCACGGCTCTTCACCAACCACAAATCCCAGCAATTACAGTTCCACGTTTTTACGATTTTGCAAATTCACAGAAAACAAGCAAACTTCCGATAAACCGCCCCATTGAAATCTATCACAAATCTATCACTGACCTATCACCAGCCTATTACTTGCCTATTAATGAGCATCAGCCCTTTTCACCCAACACCCTCCATTCCCCCATTCCAATTTTGACGCATTTTACAATCCAGCCCCTCCATTGGCACCCTCTTTACCCCAAGCACCTCAAAACCCTCACGGCTCTTCACCAACCACAAATCCCAGCAATTACAGTTCCACGTTTTTACGATTTTGCAAATTCACAGAAAATCAGCAAACGTCCAATAAACAGCCCCATTGAAACCTATTACTTGCCACCAGCTCTTTTCAAACAGAGAGCAGCGTAAAATGAGAAAAACAATCTATGCCTTCATCCCAAGCTGTGAAGCAATGGCATGATCTAAAACTCATACCTCTCCCTATGACATGAAGGCTACACACGCTTTTTCAGCGCTGCATTTAATTGTTTCGTAACCTTGTAATACGATATCAAACGTTTGATAAAAGAAATATACAGTGCCACAATGGGTATTGTTAAGAACAAATCAAAAACACCCCCCAGCAGAATGATCAAAATCACCGTGTAAGCTGCCGCCATTTCGTAATGCATTTTATCCCCTTCTCTTTATAAATTGATTTGTTTAGTATAAATTGATTTATTGGGTTGCTTCAGTCACTTCTTCCAATTGCTGAATTTTCTTTTTCAACCGAGAGGTTAAAATTTCACGAAGGATCACAACAATAGGAATCGTTGCAAAAATAAATACCGATAAAAAAAACCAGAGAAACAAGAGAGTGATAATATACATAAATCTCTCCTCATCTATCTCAGCAGCTATCCCTTTAGAGCAAATCACATAGACATAAGCTTTGAAAAACATAATGATGAAAGAGAGGCATGCGTGGATAATATAATCTTTGCGTGAAAAAGCGAGCCATTTTTTTAACGAATGGGAACTTATTTTTGTGTTCAGTACTAAGTTTTTCGGCACTCTCTCTTTCTCTTTTCCGCTTTTTTCAAAGAAACAAAAATGCTGCGGCTGTTCTTTCATCAAACGTCTTTGTTTCTTCACTCTGTAATAGAGCCTCAAACGCTTGATTAAAGAATAATAAGGCGCCACAATAATCATATTCACAAAAATGGCAAAAACTGTAACTGCATTTAGAAGAAAACATCCAACCAGCAGAAACAACATAAAAACCGCGAACTCATCCCTCATAGCTATAGTCTCATTGATTAATCTCTTGCTGCTTTGTTTCTTCTTTTATTTTTTCCAATTTGCGCTCTTTAAAATGATAAAGCCCCCAAAGGATCGGAAGAGGAGTGAGAAGACAAAACCAAATCAACACTGGTAAGAGAAAAATAAGAGAACCAATCCCTTCCCATTTTATCCATTGCAACGGCTGTACCAGAGATTTTGCACCTGCAGGAACTTCTAAAGCCATCATGATAAGGCATGTGCAAAACATGATGAAAAAGGAACGCCCTATTATTTTACAACTTTCCACCCCTTTACGACTTTCCACTGAAGGCACCGTCAATTTTTTGAATGAAAAGAAAGACTCTCCAAATGTCGCATTTTTCTCCTGCATTGATCCCCTCTGTTTTTACACTTCGCGCTTTTTACGCTCTATTTTTAGGTTTAAGCTCTTTTTAATGTATCTAAACGCTTTATTTTTTCTCAATAATTTTTTTCCTCAACCCTAATTTCTACATCCATATATTCTAACTCCCCATCCTTTATGTAAAGAATATGAGGACGATAATTTTTTCCATCAACCTTACAAATCGCGTCCTTTTCGTAAACGAAATATCCCTGTTGCCTTAATTCTTGTCTTTTTTCCTCGATCAAATTTTCGTAAGAATGTCTTCTTCTATTGCACAAATTGGGATCTTTAGCTCTAAAATATTCATAACTTTCCACCTCCATGGAAAAATCCTTTGCCGCCTGTTGAAGCAAATCATAACTGGGTTGCTTTGTTTTTTCTACCGCTTGAGCGATTATCATCGCGCGTTCCAGATGCTCCTCTTCGATGCTTGTCTCAAAGCCAAGTCTCTCACCTTCCATAAAGCTTTTGTGATAAGCGTTTAAGGTTTCAACATCACCCAACAATGCCAGAGCTGCAAGATAGCGCAGCGAATAAGAAGCCAACTGAGGGGCCACAACTTTGTTTTCCCAAGGCAGGATTCTATATTGAGAGCGAAGCATATTGCCAAGATCAACCTCTGTCATTGCCTTTTCTAAAGCTTTCTCGAGTGCACGGCGTAAACGTCGGGCACTTACCTTTTCTTCAAAAATTTCCAACCCCTTCACATTAAAACTCAATTCGAGAGCAATCAAGCCTCCAGAATTATAAGGGTCTATCGTTTGGCAAACCGCCGCATGGATACCAGAAACCACCGCAATTGCACAATCAAATCGCGGATACCCCTTCTCAGCATTATAAAGAAACTGCACTTCGCGATCTGGTAAATAATAGGTGGCCAAATGATCCCCTTTTCCTTCAATTTCCACCTTCCACCCCAAACTTTTTAACAGCACCGTTGCACTTTCCATCGTTAAGATTTCCTCATCAGAAAGAGAAAAAGCTTTTTCATCAGATAACGGCTTAATCATCGGCATTTCCCCAAGCTGCTCAAAAGAAACAGATTGTTCAAGCACGCGGTTTAATTCTTTTGACACTTGGCAATACAGTCTCACCCGCTTGAAAGTAGAATAATACAATGCCCAAATGAACATCGTGACCACAGCAGAAAGCAGCGTGAAAAGCGTCAAGCCCACACCCCATGAGAATACAACAATAATATCCATCATTTTAATATCTATCATTTTCTGCCCTCCCTTCACGCGCTGTTTTGTTGAGAAGCGGTTTTTCTTCGCTTCCAGATTTCTTGATCCAACTTATCGATCTTTTTTTCCAACAAACGCGTAAAGATGATACGGACCCCAAAGGCAACAGGAATGAGCACAAAAAGAAGCGTTGATATAAGCTCCATGATTAACAAGAGAGCTGCCACGACATCCCCTTCCCACCCCGCCAACTTCCACTCAAGCCACATGAGTAAGAAGAGAAGAGCCGTTCTTAAAGCTGCCACAATGAAAGCAATGCAAAAGATGACTTTATAATTTTTGCTTGTCAAAAACGCTTCTTCAAGCGAAAACGACCGTGGTTCTTCATCCAATGGTACATTTTTTCCATTGCCCCTCATTTTTTATCCCTCATTTGTTTCAATTTTTAAACCATTGTCATGAACCGAAGCTTTCGTCCTCACAATGAATGAGGGTTCATCAAGATCAAGCGTTTGTATCCCTCATTTTTTATAAAGACAATATCAAAGCTACATTTTTTCCATTACCTTCAAACATCGCACGAATAGAAGGTCTCCTACAACGCATAAAAATATATAAAGACCCGTATTCATTTTCTACCCTCCCTTCACGCGCTGTTTTGTTGAGAAGCGGTTTTGCTCCACTGCCAGATTTCTTGATCCAACTTATCGATCTTTTTTTCCAACAAACGCGTAAAGATGATACGAACCACAAAGACAACAGGGATGAGCAAAAAAAGAAGCGTTGATATAAAACCCAATATTAATGTTAAAATGAACAGGATATAATTCCACCACTCTGTCAAATCCCACTCAAAAAATATAAAGAGTGCCACTTTAAAAGCGCTAATAATGAAAGCAATGCAAAAGATGACTTTATAATTTTTGCGTGTCAGAAACGCTTCTTCAAGCGAAAACGACCGTGGTTCCTCATCCAATGATACATTTTTTCCATTGCCCCTCATTTTTATCCCTCATTTGTTTCAACTCTTAAGCCATTGTCATGAACCGAAGCTTTCGTCCTCACAATGAATGAGGGTTCATCAATATCAAGGCTACATTTTTTTCCATTACCTTCAAACATCATGTTTTTATCACGCACAGTGTATCCTCTGTTGTCTTAAGGCTTCTCTTTTCTCGTCGATTAAACTTTCATAAGAATATCTTCTTCTATTGCACAAATTTGGGTCTGAGGCTCTAAAATTCTAAGTGCTTTTTTATTTTTAGGAGATAAGCTTCTTTCCAAAGAAGAAGCCAACTGGTGCAAGAAAATCGTAACGAAGTTGCTTTTTCGCTACCACCACTTGAACCATCAGCAAAGCCGGCCCCAATAGATTTTTTTGATATTTTTTTCAAAGCCCAGCCTCTTCCCTTCCATAAAGCTTTTGTGAGAAAGCTATCAAGTGTTAACATCAGCTCTCAATACACAAGCCCCAAGGGTGCGCAGCAAATAAGAAATCAACTGAAGGGGGCTACAATTTCCTTTTTCCAAGGTAGTGCCCCATATTGAAAGGCCCAAGCACGCTGCCAAGATCAACCTCGTTCCCAGATCAACCTCATTCATCGCCCTTATCTAAAGCGTCCTCAAGCACATGGCATAAACGCTCATCTTTCCCTCAAAAATTTTCAATCCATTTGCCTGAAAATGCACCCCTTTGCTTCAAAGCCCAGTTGTCAATCTAACAAAGCCCTAAAATGATAAGGATTATTATTTAGCAAGCCGCAGCATGTATACCAGCACCTCCCACAATGCCAGAATCATATTGCACAAAACCTTTTTATCCAGAGATTAAGAAACTGCCCTTCCTCACTCTTCCCCCGCACCCGCTCAAGCAAAAATCCCATTCAAGCAAGAGCCCTACTCAAACAAGAACCCTACTCAAGCAAAAGCCTCAATGCTTTTCAAAAACACAGCACAAATATAAAAAAGCATAAAACGTGAAATGCACCCCATGCTTCTTAATGAACATATCAAAGGCAAAGCTCATGGCAATAAAAGCCTCTCTTCACTCTTCCCCCGCCCCCACTCAAACAAGAACCCTACTCAAGCAAAAGCCTCAATGCTTTTCAAAACACGACACAAATATAAAAAAGCATAAAACGTGAAGTGCACCCCATACTCCTTAATGAACATGTCAAAAGCAAAGCTCATGGCAATAAAAGCCTCTCTTCGCTTTTCCCCCGCACTCGCTCAAGCAAAAATCCCGTTCAAACAAGAACCTCAATGCTTTTCAAAAACATAGCACAAATATAAAAAAGCATAAAACGTGAAATGCACCCCATACTCCTTAATAAACATGTCAAAAGCAAAGCTCATGGCATCCTTTCACTCTTCCCCCACACATGCTCAAGCAAAAGCCCCGCTCAAACAAGAACCTCAATGCTTTTCAAAAACACGACACAAATATAAAAAAGCATAAAACGTGAAGTACACCCCGCGCTCCTTAATGAACACATCAAAGGCAAAGCTCATGGCATCCTTTCACTCTTCCCCACACCCACTCAAGCAAAAGCCCCATTCAAGCAAGATCCTCAATGCTTTTCAAAAACACAGCACAAATATAAAAAAGTATAAAACGTGAAATGCACCCCGCGCTCCTTAATGAACACATCAAAGGCAAGGCTCATGGCATCCTTTCACTTTTCCCCCGCCCCCACTCAAGCAAAAACCCTGCTCAAGCAAAAATCCCGTTCAAACAAGAACCTCAATGCTTTTCAAAAACACAGCACAAATATAAAAGAAGCATAAAACGTGAAATGCACCACGCGTTCCTTAATGAACATGTCAAAGGCAAGGCTCATAGCAATAAAAGCCTCTCTTCACTCTTCCCCCTCGCTCACTTTCCCCTCATTCACATCGTATAATATGACTGGAGCTCCTTTCTGCTCAACCTCTTCTTCCAATTGCCCTATCATTTTCTTCAACTGACAAGTCACGATAAAACGCATAATAAAAACTATTGGTAAGAATAAAAAAGCACAGGCAAGCATCCATGTCAGTGGCTCGAATACGACAAAAGAAACAAAGTCTCTTCCTCTCCATATTTGAACGACAGCCGTTATAACTATTGGAGCTGTCGCCATAACCGTAGAAATATAGAATATTTTCTTATAGTCTTGCCAAACAAGAGAAAGCTGTTTTTTATCAAACATTCTGCTACTTTTTATTTTTGAGAGATCTGTTTTAAGGCAATATCGCGTTCATTCAACACGCATTTCAGTTCTTTTTTCACGCGACAATAAAGCCGTGCACGCTTGATAAACAGATAATAAATGACAACGATTGGCACCCATATTAAAATATTTAAAAGCGTAAAAAACAGGGAATAATAGGCTATTAATGTTATAAGACTACTCGTCATTTTGTCCCCCTTCCACATTCTGCATACGCATTGCCTGATCGCGTTGTTCTATTGCTTCTTCCAATTGTTGAAGTGTTTTGTTCAATTTTCTCGTTAATTTTATGCACATCATCCCAATGATCGGAGAAAAGAGAAGAAGTCCAAAACATAAAAGACCATAAATAATGCGACCTATTGAAAACCGCGGTATCATAAAGCTGGCCATATCACTCTTCCACCATACCAAATGTACGATAAAGAAAGCAAATTGCAAAATAGTAAAGAGGATACAAATAAAAAGAATTATTTTACATTCTTTTGAATAAAGAGGCAGAGATTCTTTAAAGTTAAGAAAGCGTATTTTCGCATCAAGGGTATCACACACAAGATTGCGTCTTTTCATTTCTCCCAGATCGTTGCGCAATTGTTGTATGGCTTGCTTTTGTTGCGTCGTACTCTTTTTCACGTCTTGAGCGAATTTAAAAGACAACTTCATATGTTTGATCAACAGATAAGGAATCCTGACCATAACCATAACCATTAAAATGGCAATAATGATGAACCCTAAAAAAACCCAATATTCTATGATGCTGCCCACTTTTTTCCCCTATCGCATTGATGTGAAATTATCATTTTTATTCTCTTCAAACAAATGTTTCTAATCTCTTTGCTGTTTTTTTCACGCCATAATGAAGGAAACTATGGAGAATTAAAATAACAGGCAAAGTGATAGCACTACAGACCAAAATAAACAAAAACGGCAACGCAACAATAAATAACAAAGAAAACAACGGATCATTGTGTGAAACAGTTGCATATCGTATAATAAGAGACGAAAAAAGCGTAGCACATATAAAAAGCGCAACTGCAATGAAGGCTATCCAAGAGATTATTTTATAATCTTTTTTTGAGAGAAGCAAAGATTCTTGAAAAGAAAAAACACTAAACTGTGTTACAAGAACTGTATTCTGTCCTCTGCCCTCTGCCTGATTATGCCTCAAATTCTGTGCTGCACCCTTTTTTAATTTTCTTCGCATCTTACATAACAATACTGTCCGTTTTATCAAAGAATAATAAATGGCCAAGATGATCTTCACGGTAGAAAAGAGTATCATGCTCCACGCAGAGTAAATAACGATAACTATCCCTAAGGAGATCAATAATGAAGTTATTAAAAGAGGCATTATAGAAGTGGTCACTTTCCCCCCTATCATATTTTATTGAGAGATTGGTTGTCTAGCTGTTGCTGCTCTGGCAATGTTTCCCGCAGCTTCATCATTTCCTTCGCATCCCGTTTAGAAATGGCGTTAAAAATAGAAAAGAGCGGAAACAACACGAAAAGAAAACCAAAAATTATTTGAGGTAAGAGACATAAAAAAGCCCAAACACCATTCCACCCGAAGTTACGAAGAAATTCGATCGCAGGAACCCGTATAAAACTCTGACTCATTTCTTGAAAATCTTCTTGTTTCATTTGTCCCAGTGCTTTGAACTGTTCTTTGGACATAATGTGAAAAAAATCCAGAGGATTCATATAGACAGTCGCGACAAAAAGCACCAACAAGAGGATAGCCAAACAACAAATGATGATATAATCGCTTGTTGAGAGAGCCGTCAATTTTTTGAAAGTTGCCGATTGATCCAACGCTGGCTGTGATACAAAAGCCTTATCTCCCTCATGGGCAGATTGCTGTTGTGATTTATCTTCGATCATATGGATACTCCCCCACTTTTAAAATTCCCACTCTTCAAATTTGATAGCACGCCACCAGCGCGGTGAATTCGCTTAGCACTCTTCTCAGAGTAAAGCAAGCACTATATAATCTCCCTTCTAAATATTTTATTCAAAAGCTATCAAGTGTTAACATCAGCTCTCAATACACAAGCCCCAAGGGTGCGCAGCAAATAAGAAATCAACTGAAGGGGGCTACAATTTCCTTTTTCCAAGGTAGTGCCCCATATTGAAAGGCCCAAGCACGCTGCCAAGATCAACCTCGTTCCCAGATCAACCTCATTCATCGCCCTTATCTAAAGCGTCCTCAAGCACATGGCATAAACGCTCATCTTTCCCTCAAAAATTTTCAATCCATTTGCCTGAAAATGCACCCCTTTGCTTCAAAGCCTAGTTGTCAATCTGGCAAAGCCCCAAAATGATAAGGATATATTTAGCAAGCCGCAGCATGTATACCAGCGCCTCCCACAATTCCAGAATCATATTGCACAAAACCTTTTTCATCCAGAGATTAAGAAACTGCCCTTCGCGGTCTCGTAAATAAATAGATGCCCCCTTTGCTTTCAATTGTTCCCCTCCACCCCAAGCTCTTTAAAAGCACTATTGCACTTTCCATGAGGCAAAATGTCTTGAGTAAAAACTTGGGCTTTTGGCACGCCTTCTTTATGCGCCTTACCTCTCCATTTTCTCAGAAAATGGATTGTTCTGCCCCAAACACCACCGCCGCATCTTTTACTTTAACTATAATTTTTCGCTCTCAATATCGCTTGGTAAGACACATTTTTATGCTTGATAAAAGAAAATAAGTTACAAGATTTTCTCTCTTTAAGAGAGCACCACCAGCAAGTAAAGCCTAAGAACAGCCCCTCCTCACTCTTCCCCCACACCCACTCAAGCAAAAGCCCCACTCAAGCAAAAGCCCCATTCAAGCAAGAGCCCCATTCAAGCAAAAGCCTCAATGCTTTTCAAAACACGACACAAATATAAAAAAAGCATAAAACGTGAAATGCACCCCATACTCCTTAATGAACATGTCAAAGGCAAGGCTCATAGCAATAAAAGCCTCTCTTCACTCTTCCCCCTCGCTCACTTTTCCCTCATTCACATCGTATAATATGACTGGAGCTCCTTTCTGCTCAACCTCTTCTTCCAATTGCCCTATCATTTTCTTCAACTGACAAGTCACGATAAAACGCATAATAAAAACTATTGGTAAGAATAAAAAAGCACAGGCAAGCATCCATGTCAGTGGCTCGAATACGACAAAAGAAACAAAGTCTCTTCCTCTCCATATTTGAACGACAGCCGTTATAACTATTGGAGCTGTCGCTATAACCGTAGAAATATAGAATATTTTCTTATAGTCTTGCCAAACAAGAGAAAGCTGTTTTGTATCAAACATTCTGCTGCTTTTTATTTTTGAGAGATCTGTTTTAAGGCAATATCGCGTTCATTCAACACGCACTTCAGTTCTTTTTTCACGCGGCAATAAAGCCGTGCACGCTTGATAAACAGATAATAAATGACAACGATTGGCACCCATATTAAAACACTTAAGAGCGTAAAAAACAGAAAAGAAATGGCTATTAATGTTATAAGACTACTCGTCATTTTGTCCCCCCTTCCACATTCTGCATACGCATTGCCTGATCGCGTTGTTGTATCGCTTCTTCCAATTGTTGAAGTGTTTTGTTCAATTTTCTCGTTAATTTTATGCACATCATCCCAATGATTGGAAAAAAGAGAAGAAGTCCAAAACATAGAATACTCAACAGCTGCATAATAAAGCCAACCATATCATTTTTCCACCATACAAAATTTGCGATAGAGCAAGCAATTTGCAAAACAGTAAAGACAATAAAGATAAAAAAGATTATTTTATATTCTTTTGAATAAAGAGGTAGAGATCCTTTGAAGTTAAGAAAGCGCATTTTTGCATCAAGGGTATCACACACAAGATTGTGTCTTTTCATTTCTCCCAGATCATTACGCAGTGGTTGTATAGCTTGCTTTTGTTGTGTCGCATTCTTTTTCACGTCTTGAGCGAGCTTAAAAGACAGCTTCATATGTTTGATCACCAGGTAAGGAAGCCTGATCATAACCATAAACATTAAAATGGCAATGATAATCAACCCTGACCAAACCAAAAATTGTATAACAATAGTCACTTTTTTCCCCTATCACATTGATGTGAAATCATCATTTTCATTCTCTTCTCAAGCTCATGTTTCTAATCTCTTCATTGTTTTTTTCACGCCATAATAAAGAATACTATGGAAGATTAAAATGATAGGTAAAGCGACAATAATACACGCACAGAACCAAAACAGCAGATGTATGCCAAAACCGCCAACCTTCAACAATAGAGGCGTATAATTGTATAAAAAAATTGCAGATTTTGGAAAATGAGAAAAAAAAGCGATCAAAACTGCGAAAAGCACAATCACAATGAAGGCTATAGAAAAGATGATAAAATAATCTTTTCTTGAAAGTTCCAAAGATTCTTTAAAAGAAAGAGGGCTGAACTGTGTTGCAAGAACTGTATTCTGCCTCCTACCCTCTGTCTGATTATGTCTCAAGTTTTGCGATGCACCCTTTTTTAATTTCCACTGCGTCGCCAATAACAATATTGTCCGTTTTATCAAAGAATAATAAAGTGCTAAGATTGTCATGAAGGTAGAAAACAGTATCATGATCTCCCCCAAAAAGATGACAGCACTCCACCATACTGTGGTCAAAATTACAAAAGTACTCATAAAAGAAGCAGCCTCTTGTCTCCCTATTGTGTTCTATTGAGAGTTTGGTTGTTTAGCTGTTGCTGCTCTGGCAATGTATCCCACAATTTCATCATTTCCTTCACATCCCGTTTAGAGATGGCGTTCAAGATAAAAAAGAGTGGAAAGCACACTACAAGACAACAAAAAATCATTTGCGGCAAAAAGCATAAAAAAGCCCAAACACTATTCCATCCCGCATCACGCAAAAACAAGACTGCAGGATTATTTTCAAACGGCTGTTTCAAGATCTCCTTCATCATGTTTCGAAGTTCTCCTGGTTTCATTTCCTCCAGTGCTTGAAACTGTTCCTTGGATACAATGTGAAAAAATTCCAAAGGGCTCATATAGACAGTCGCAGCAAAAAGCACCAACAAGAGGATAGCCAAACACAAAATGATGACGTAATCTTTTCTTGAGAGAGCCGTCAATTTTTTGAAAACCGCCGACTGATCTAACACTGGCTGCGGTGCAAAAGCCGTATTTCCCTCATGGGCAGATTGCTGTTGTGATTTATCTTCGATCATACTGATATTTTCTCACGTCTAAAATGCCCCCTCATCATTTGATGTACATACAACCAGAAAAACCGATTTATCGAGCACTCTTTTCACCATGAAACCCGCGCTATAAAACCCTTTAAGTCTATTTTTAAAATTCCTCATACGTGACAACATACAATCTCTCAGGCTTATAAACACAAACACCATTGTATCCCCTTATTTATTACTCACACCTCAAAAGACAATGTTTCACAAAACTCAACAAGCAAAAATATTCAATCTAAAAAATATCTTATATGTAAAGTTTTACAAATAACACACTGATTTATAACAATTTATTGTTTTGTATATTGTTTTGTATATTGAATAAGAACCCTAAATACCGTAGGATTGTTTTATTCCAAACCTATCCCCTGTTGTATCAATCAAATTTATTTGCTTGTACGTAAAAAGTGTGGAAGCCATGCGGAATGGAACTGTACAATAAAAATGCCTCTTATAAAACGTCTCAAGTGCCAAGAGTTGCCATACATATTGGGGATTAGCAAAGTGTGCGATGATACCAGCTTACGCTTTTATGAAGTCTAAAAATGATGATACTCAATAGACTTATATTATCATGGAATTTTATAGTATCATGAAAGCTTTACCACGATACCCTTCTTGAGCCACCGTCGTGAAATGGGCTCAAGCACATGTGAGAGATATCTCTTGAAAACAAGCGCGTGAATATGTAACAATAAGTATATTCCGTTTGAAGCACTGTATATGACATGAGAGATGTGCCCCCAGAATGTGATAAATAAAAACACGATAAACAAAAGCGTGAAGCGATAAGCACACCCCACAGACCAAATCAAACAACCAATTATCTAAAATGCGCCCACAGTCGCTTTGAAATTTTTCAATACTTATTTTAGAATTTCTTGATTAAAAAAGGCCCTATTTTAAAATTAAAAAAAGAAATGTCTCACACCTCATAGCCCCCACATTTATAAAGGCATCTCTTATAAACATCTCTTAATCAAACTCCCTACTGTTTGTAAAACTTCTTTGAATATTGCATCCCGTCATTTAACCATTTACCCGTCATTTAACCATGTAAACGACATACCCTCGTCTTATGATGAGATCCACTAAAACAGCAAAATATCCTCTATAAAAGATTATTATAAATCGCTTGCCCCTTCACAGTTTATTTTATTATTTTGAACTGATAAACGATATTTTATTTGAAAAGATAAGGATCTTATGCTATGATAAGCGCATTGAAAAGTTTGTTTTTTAAGCTCTGTGCCGCTTAAAAAGAAGAAAAAATCCTCTATAAAGGATAAAGCTATGTTTAGCAGTCTGATCTACATCAGACATCTTTGGAGAGTGCCCAATAAGAAAACTCCAATATGCCTCCCAATAACGAAGCCCCACGAATGATAAAAAACCACTAAAAACAATGACTTTTCAATGGTACAACTGAAAAGTTTCCGTAAAGTGCTCATGAGAAAAAAGGCAAATAATCCTATTAGACAAGGCTTCCTATTAGAAAGACGACGACATACCCATAAAACATCATTCTTGTTTTTTCATTCACATGTGACAAAAGTTTCTTTCCAACTGTTCCAGAGAAGTTGAGAAATCTTTAGAAAGCAAATAAGCCGCTATCCATGAAAAAATAAGCATGATAGGGGCGAGAAATAAGACTGATAGGGATAAAATAAAAATGGTCAGAAACACCTTAAAGATGATTTTTTCGCCCCACACCATTGCTGCTCTTTGTGCTTAAAGACGCCTTTAGCATCCGTTGCTCCTCTGATCTGCAACGGCTCATATTCCGCCAGTATTTGCTCCCCTCAGTATTTGCTCCCCCCCAGTATTTGCTTAAAGTGCTTTTTACATCACTGTCCCCCATCAACAGACAGTTTATTTTTCATTTAAATGGTTAAGTTCATGAAAATACGTAAAAAACGCGATAGACTGAGAAAAAAAGGCAAACTCAGAAAGCCCAATGGCCGTATTTCACGCGCCCAAAGCCCCAGTGAATCTGCGCTTCAATCTGCGATTGAAATGCGTGCAAAACACTTTGGTTTAAGCCTCGAAGAAGCGAAAAATCCGCTTGTCGGAACCTATATTGGGCGTCTTTGTTTGCTTGGCTATAAAGAGGATTCATCAGGCATCAGTAAAGAACAATACGACACAGCACAACAATACTTGCAAATCAGAAACGACTATTTATGTGCAAAAGGCTTACCAAACGGCTATTATGACGGTTTCACGCACAGCACATCAGATGAGAAAGCAAAAAAGCAATGGGTTCAAAGAGCAACGAATTGCTATGAAGATATGCAAGAAGCGATTAAAAAAGCGCAATATCTGCATCGTCAACACAACTTTCATGCGGCATTACAATATCTAGTTATAGAAGATCAACCAATACCTACTCTTGTTGGTTCGTTGCGCATTATTCTTGATGCCCTTTATAAACATTTTGACTATTCTAGCAAAAAGAGCATTGGCTAAAAACACCCATCGTTTCCTTATCCCTCACAGGATAAAGATTCTAAAACCCTCCTTTGTAAAAAACTCTTGGTAACATGCCTCTTGGTAACCAGCTCCTTTGTAAAGAGATAATCCTTCTTGGCAAGTGACACTTAAGATCCACTAGACTTGGCTTTCATAGAATTTCATGGGATTGACAGGCTGCACACAACAAACAAGCTTTAAAATATCCACCACACCCTTAAAAAAACACTTCAATCTATCAAAGCAACTTACCTTATACCTACTCATGCCTCAACTATATATCTACCCATGCCTCAAAGGAAAATATTTCACAGCATGGGCAAGATAAATATTGCCCCCTCTTCAAATAGCAACATTCTTCCATTACCCTCCCCATCACCTCCCATTGTAACAAACCACCCTCATCATACACTTTTCATACACTTTCCCCCGATATCGCAACATCCTTAGCTCTTCAGACAATTCATTATCGTCATTTTGCGCCTTCTCTTGTACAATCCTATACAGCTCTTCTGATCTTATGACAAACAAACGACATGGCTTTGATTGCAGCATAATCTGAGTTTCTCATTCAAGACAAACAAACGGCTAAAATATCATTATAAATCAACAATTTATAATTAAATGAACCCGTTTATTTTTTACAAAATTAAAAGCATCATCCCTTAAACGAAAGAAAAAGCCCCCACCAACAATCTCTTTCCTCATCAACAACATGGCACCGGTAACAATCCACCCATCACGCCACCATTAATACGGCAGCCAGCAACAAGCTCCTATCGCCCCCACAATTGCCAACACCTAAGCTTTACCCCAGCAGCATCTTCCAACCAACGCCTTCCTCATTTCATCAATAAAATACCACGGAGTTCAAAACCACAATTCTCCCCTCTCCCTTCACCTTGCCCCCCACCTTATTTCCCCCCACCTTATTCAAAGGAGAAAAAGCGTTTACTCTATAAATCTTTATACAGAAACTTTTAGAGACCCAAACAGCCACTCAAAGAGCCATCACGCCTCTAACCACCCACGAGCCCCTATCAGTCATCCCCCACGGGGCCCCTTGCGCAACACCTAAGCTTTACCCCCGCAACATCTTCCAACCAACGCCTTCCTCATTTCATCAATAAAATACCACGGAGTTCAAAACCACAATTCTCCCCTCTCCCT
>NZ_JBHINE010000002.1:25495-85662 GCF_042194715.1 Bartonella sp. CM120XJJH
GCCCCTATCAGTCATCCCCCACGGGGCCCCTTGCGCAACACCTAAGCTTTACCCCCGCAACATCTTCCAACCAACGCTTTCTCATTTCATCAATAAAATACCACGGAGTTCAAAACCACAATTCTCCCCTCTCCCTTCACCTTGCCCCCCCACCTTATTTTCCCCCTTCCTTGTTCAAAGGAGAAAATGTTTTTTTACCGCTTCAAAAAACTTTCCCATTAAAACAACATATTTTGCTGCATAGCTAACGAATGCGCTTTTTTCTGTAGTTTTCCCCCCGCAATAAAGGAAGAAAAATAATCGTTTTGCTGTTGACAGAATATGAAAAATCGTATTTAATAACAGGTGCGGTAAGGGGTTTTCTGCGCCTATATTTCATCATCAAATGTTCGCATTATTGTAGACTGTTATCAAGCGTTATTATAGGTTGTTATCAAACAGTGTGTTTCGCGACAATCTTTAAAAGTCTTCTGTTTGAAGGTATTTTTCGTCTTTTTCTGACTGTTTTCTTTTGCATCATCCAATTTTCATCACCAACAGCCCTATAATTTTGAGATTTTCAAAATAAGCAGTATTCAATAAGGGCTCTCAATAGAACGCTCTAATAAAATATCCCAATAAAAATGCCTAATGTCATACATCACAGAAATGATGAGCAATATACGAAGAGAAAATATGAAAACGATATGTTTTCATCGCCTCATTTTTCAAGATGCAAAGGCTTTTTTTCAAAACATTGTTTAGCCAGAATTGAAGAAAATAATATCGTCTATCGATGATCAATATAGAAGCTAATATTATGAAGCCACAAGATTCTGCCCCCCCCTCATTCCTCCCAAACACAAGAAGGAGCAAGTGTACCAGAAGGAGCGCATGCAAATGCATCATTAGGCACTCTTGCTACACATTTAGAACGGCTCAACATCGAAAAAATAAAAAACACTCCTTTCAACCGTGCGGAATTAAAAGATATTGTTGCCAGTTTAGAACAGCATAATGCCGATGGAAGTTGGATAAAAAATTATTATGATATTTTAGATCTTTACATGATGCCAGCCTTAGTAGATCAAGCAAATCGTAAATATCCAGAAATGAATCTTAAACTTGCAATGACACCGGACGACTTTGCCCTTGCGCTCAAAGAAACACTCGAAAACGGCATAAAATCTTCTAGGCTGATCGTTAACGCAAAAGATAGGGGAATCCATTTTGCGGTCGTTGATCACCAAACTATAGAAGACAAGACATCTTTGATATTTTTAGAACCTACCTCACTGCGTGACACGCTCCCCGCCTTACTTGCATTAAGAACGCGACAATCCATTGAAGATCACCAATTGCCGAATATTCATTTTGCCATGGCAGAAATGGATATTCAACGCAGTTCCTCTGAATGTGGAATGTTCAGCTTAGGCCTTGCCAAAAAGCTTTATCTCGAAGCTGATAAATTAAAAAGACTGCACAAAGATAATATTAAAGGCATGTTATGTGAACCAGATACGCCTTTACCTGCTGAAAAGTTAGATCCATATCTTCCAGCTCGTTTATACAAACACGTGCAAGGAAGAAGACGTCTTAGGGAATATCTAAAAGCCAATCCAGAAGCGGAACATGAAAAAGTAAACAAAAAGCAAGAAACTCTGAGAGAGAGATTTGAGAGAAGCTTAAGTGCAACAGAGACAAAAACTGTTTCTGTTTCACAACACAGAAAAAGAATTAGTGAATACAAATCTCTAATGATGTAATGGAGACTTTTTTCATACCCATAAAGAATGAAGCTCTGCGGCTTTACGGTTAAGCGTAAATTGCTGTTAGTCAATCTTCTTTTTCGTTTGGAAGAGGGAACGATGCAAAAAGTGAGCAATTACCTCTTCAAACAAAAGGAAAAACAAGAGTATTCTATTAAAAGTAGCCCATTTTAAAGCCCGTATTTTAAGACTTTGAAAAAACATAAAACACGCAAGTTTTGAAAAGGCCTGCCCGCACTTTCTTATAAAGTAGCTGAAAAATGATTTTTTCCTTAATCTTCAAGAGATAAAGGTTCTTTTTCAAAACATTATTTGGTCAAAATATAAGAAAATAATATTACCTTCCGATTATAACCACGGAGGTTCATATTATGAAGCCACAAAATTCAAAAGATACTGCCGCTCATGCCTCACAAATGGCAGAAAGTAACATCGAAAATGAATCCTTAGAAAGCCTTATTGCCCGTTTAGAACAACTCAACGCTCCCCAAAAAGAAGAGAGCACCTTGAGTCAGGAAAAGTTAAAAACTATTATTACAGGCTTAGAAGATGATCTCGTCACCGGCCGTTGGATCAATGCTTATTATGCAGATACAGATCTTAAACTGATGCCGGCTCTCGTGGAACAAGCAAATCGCAAATACCCAGAAATGAATCTCAAATTGGCTCTTACAGAAGAAGAATTTACTTACACGCTCAAAGAAACACTCGAGAGCGGAGCAAAATCTTCCCGATTTGTCGTCAATATGGGCAGCAGAATCCATTTTGCGGTCCTTGATTATCAAAAAGTTGATGACAAAATCTCTTTGATTATGCTTGAACCTACAACATTTCAGAATATCACTGCTTGCAAACTAGGGATAAAAATAAATCAAACCCTTCAATATCTTCAACTACCTCCTTATTCTTTTGCCATGGCAGAAATGGATATTCAACGCAGTTCCTCTGAATGTGGAATGTTTAGCTTAAGCCTTTCCAAAAAGCTTTATCTTGAATCTGATAAATTAGCAAAAATGCACAAGGATAATGTTAAAGGTATATTATGTGAACCGGATATACCTCTATCTGTTGAAAAGGTAGATTCCTATCTTCCAACCACTTTTTATAAACACACACAAGGAAGAAGACGTCTTGGGGAATATCTAAAAGCCAATCCAGAAGCAGCGCATGAAAAAGTAAACAAAAAGCAAGAAACTCTAACCGAGAGGTTTGAGAGAAACTTAAGTTCAGCAGAAGGAAAAACTGTTTCTGTTTCACAACACAGAAAAAGAATTAGTGAATACAAATCTCTGATGATGTAATGGAGACTTTTTTCATACCCATAAAGAATGAAGCTCTGCGGCTTTACGGTTAAGCGTAAATTGCTGTTAGTCAATCTTCTTTTTCGTTTGGAAGAGGGAACGATGCAAAAAGTGAGCAATTACCTCTTCAAACAAAAGGAAAAACAAGAGTATTCTATTAAAAGTAGCCCATTTTAAAGCCCGTATTTTAAGACTTTGAAAAAACATAAAACACGCAAGTTTTGAAAAGGCCTGCCCGCACTTTCTTATAAAGTAGCTGAAAAATGATTTTTTCCTTAATCTTCAAGAGATAAAGGTTCTTTTTCAAAACATTATTTGGTCAAAATATAAGAAAATAATATTACCTTCCGATTATAACCACGGAGGTTCATATTATGAAGCCACAAAATTCAAAAGATACTGCCGCTCATGCATTACAAACACAAGAAGGAACAAGTACACCAGAAGGGGCGCATGCAAGTGCATCATTAGATACTCTTACTGCACATTCAGAACAACAAAGCAGCAAAAAAGAAAGAAATATCCCATTCAATCGTGAGGAATTAAAAAATATCATTGCTCGTTTAGAAGATGACATCGCAACAGGTCGTTGGTTCACAGCTGATTATGCAAGTACAGATCTTACACTGATGCCAGCCTTGGTAGAACAAGCAAATCGTAAATATCCTGAAATGCGTCTTCAATTAGTAGCGTCATCTCACGACTTTGCCCTTGCACTAAAAGAAGCCATCGAAAACGGCGTTCAATCTTCTAGATTTATCATTCATACAAAGGATAGAGGAATTCATTTTTCAGTGATTGATCATCAAACCATCGATGACAAAACGTCCGTGATATTTTTTGAACCTACAACACTTAACAATATGAGATCAGCGGTGCTAGCATTAAGGACACAATTAGCCATTAAAGCGCATGAATTGTCTAACTGTTCTTTTGCCATGGCAGAAATGGATATTCAACGCAGTTCCTCTGAATGTGGAATGTTCAGCTTAAGCCTTGCTAAAAAGCTTTATCTCGAAGCGGATAAATTAAAAAGACTGCACAAAGATAATATTAAGGGTGTGTTATGTGAACCAGATACGCCTTTATCTGCTGAAAAGTTAGATACATATCTTCCAACCACTTTTTATAAACACACACAAGGAAGAAGACGTCTTGGGGAATATCTAAAAGCCAATCCAGATGCTGAACATGAAACAGTAAACAAAAAAGGTGAAACTCTGAGAGAGAGATTTGAAAGAAGCTTAAGTTCAGCAGAAGGAAAAACTGTTTCTGTTTCACAACACAGAAAAAGAGCAACGGAATACAAATCTCTGATGATGTAATGAAGACTTTTTTCATACCCATAAAGAATGAAGCTCTGCGGCTTTACGGTTAAGCATAAATTGCTGTTAGCCAATCTTCTTTTTCCTTTGAAAGAGGGAACGATGCAAAAAGTGAGCAACGTGACCTCTTAAAAGATAAAAAGCTAAACAGGGCTGTTCGATCAAAATCAGCTGATTTTAAAATTTTATTAAAAGTCCAAAGCTCTTCCTAACAATGATCTATATTGGAATAGATAGATAGATAGAAGGCTGAATACATAAAATATTTTATAATTTTGAATATTAAGTAAAGGCACACGCCTCTTTCTGTAGATTTTTTCTAAGAGAGTTCGCTTTTATCTCAAGCGCCTCCCCCTCACAACCACCGCCAAAACAACCGCAATCACCAACACCAATGCTAACACAAATCATTGTGCAACCCTCCAACCCCTGCCGCGCCAACAATGCCTTCTAAGAATTCCATTCACCAACATATATGTCCCCCCTCCAACCTCACCTCTCATGCCACCGCTAACACAACCGTCATGCCGCCGTCATGCCGCCGTAATGCCACCGTAATGCCACCGTAATGCCATTGCGTACATCAACAGCACCAACATCACCAGCACCAAGTCTCAAAACCAACAACATCTCTCAACGGAAAACACCAGCCCAACCATTATCCCACTTGGCCAACCATTATCCCACTTGGCCAACCATGACCTCATTCCCTTAAGATGCTACAACTAACCTTTTGATTTTATTAAAGTTTCACGTCTCTTCTGTTTTTGCAGCGTGAAAAATTTCACTTTTAATGTGTCGACCAGCCTCACTTTAAAGTGAGGCTTTATTTTATGGAGAAGCAAATGAGAAAAATATCATCAGCAGGGCTTGCACTCATTAAACAATGGGAAGGATTGCGTTTGAACGCCCATAAAGATGCCATCGGAGTATGGACAATCGGCTATGGACATACCAGCGCTGCCGGCAAACCGTTCGTTCACAAAGGCATGATCATTACTGAAAAACAAGCAGAAGAAGTTCTTTCTCAAGATTTGAGACAATTTGAAAATACCGTTGAAAAACACGTGACAGTTTCCTTAACAGATGAACAATTCGCCGCGCTCGTATCGTTTTGCTATAATATAGGAACATCAGCTTTTTGTAATTCGACCCTGCTCAAAAAACTCAATAACGGCGAATATGAAGCTGTCCCTGCTGAATTACAAAAGTGGACCAAAGCAGGAGGAAAACGTCTTCACGGTCTAGTGCACCGTCGTGCAGCCGAAGCAGGATTATGGGCAAAAGGTGCTTATGTTTCTCCCAACTACCAAACCGTAGAAACGCAAGCACCCATGGGATTTTTCAAAGCAGAAGCGCTTACACCGATTATTGGTTCTTTTTCTGGACTTGGAGGCTTATTGGCAGGCAATGGCCCCATTCAATGGGCATTGGCAACTATTATGGTTTTAGCCGCCTGTGCAGGCATCTTCTTTGTGGCAAAACGGTTTCGGGAGCAGCGCTTATGATGTGGTGGATGAAAAAAAATCTGATGATAACAGGAGCGGCTCTGACCGCTTTTTTTATTGCTTTAGCAAAAGTTTTTACTCTTGGAAAAAAGATTGAACAACAAAAGCAAATAGAAAAAACGCTAAAGTCATCAATAACACGGCTAGAGGTGGAGAATGAAATTAATCAAAAAAGTGATGCTGATGTACGCGCTGCTCTTACTCACTGGTTGCGCGATAAAAACAATCAATGAGCCTTTTTCTTGCGTTGGTTGGCTGCCCATTTATTTAGACAAAAAAGATCTCAATATCATCAGTTCAAATCTCGCAAGAGATATTTTAAAGCATAACAAACAAGGGGAAGGCTTGTGTGGGTGGAAACATGGCTAGAAAAAAAACAGAAAAACAAACAGAGCTTACAGAAAAGGAAAAAGAAATCCTACAAGAAATCATCACAACTTATAAAAGTGTAAAAATGATGTCACGCTATACGAAGTGGATTATATTCATCATTTTCTTATTAGCGCTTGATTTCTCACGTATCATAGATGCGCTAGCAAGTATTTTTACACAAAAATCGAATATTCAGCTCTAAAATAAATAAAAAACATGAGACGTGTTCAATCTTTTTTTAAATATAAAAAGTCAGTCGTTATTTTTTGAAAACACGAAGCTTTTATTGATGATTTTTCACGTCTCATAGGAAATTTTTACACACTCTTCACAAACGCTTTCATGAAATGAATTAAGGAGCATGAAGAGAGATTTCTAACAAACGTGTGCGTCAACAACTTTGCTAACATAAGAAATGATTATACCAACGCACTATTTCTAAATATCCTATTGATATTCAAAAGATTTTATGCCCTTCACAAATCCCATTGGAAAGATACCATCGCGAAAAAATTGAAAATATTCATGAGAGGCATTTTTATTTTCTTTAAGTATTTTACCCTAACTTCCTCCACTTGTTGGGTATAAGAAAATAATTGAAATGAAAAAATCCCCCGCAATAAAAATCTCTTATTCAACATACAAAACAATGAATGATTATTATAAATAAAAGCATTGCTCCATTAAAAGTTTTGCCATTAAAACCCATTAAAAATATGAAACAACACGACGATTATCATTATTTGCAAGATTTGTAAGAATTCAATGCTCTTGAAAACCGTAAAACCATATCTCATTGATTTATAACTATCATTAAGCACTCTTCAACTTGAATTAAAACTCTGCATATCGTAGGATTTTCTCATTTCCCAACCTATTTCCTTTTGAAATAATCCAAACCATATCGCTTGTACATTACAGTGTAGGGGTCAAAACTCTATAAGCAAGGCATGCCTCACCGTCTCGCGGACCAACGGCTTGTCATAACATTGAGAGCTGGAAAAATGTATGATAACGTTAGCATATTCTTTTATGAAGCGTAAAGGTGATCGTGCCCTATGGTTATGCACTTTATGAGAACTTTACCCTTATCCCATTCATGAATCCATTACGAAATCGTCCATTGTAAAATCGGTGTGACAAACAAGATACCTCTTAAAAAACACGTCAATAGGCAAAAATGTATATTGGAGACAAATATATTTGCTATATTTGCGGCTTTTCTATTTTACATGAGGGATTTCACCCAATGCCACGAAGGTATATGTCATTTTAGTCCCTGCGAGTTGTAGATTGGCTAGGATTTCGTCTGTGGTGTAGCAATTACGCATAACGATGATACAACGCTTATTGGGGTTCTTATTGACCTTTAAACGTCTATCAACCCTATCAATCTTTTTATTTTCCTCACGCTCACTTGAGTGGACGTAGCTATCGTCCATGTGGATTTCACCATTTAGCGGAAACAAAACTTTTTGGGCTTGGAGTGATACACGGATTTTATGAGCGAGGACAAAAGCAGTTTTGTACTTAACATCTAGGTCACGAGATAGCTGTAGGGCTAATATACCTTTCACCCATTGACGTGGATGACACAGACAAAAACAATCGTCTATAATAGCAATTTATGGTGAGCAAAGATAGTGCTTGATATTACACTAAAGCAATGCTTCCATTGCCATTGTTTACGACTGGCAATGGAATAGGCTTTATGTCGGACTTGGCATTTCGGGCAAACCACGATTTCTGTACTACCCCAACGCGATTCACACAGCATAGCATAGCACTTGTCATCACTTAATTGGGCAATGGCTAGTGACGACACACTGCGAGCATGGGCTGTTAGTAAAAAGAGTTTGGTCATAATTTAAGCCTGTTAATCATCATTTATAATGATTATATGTTTTAAATAGTGAAAAAATACGATATGAAACACTCAAAAAGCGATGAATAGCGAAATAAAGCCAAAGGTATTGTTAAAGCGGAAATTTCCCTTAGAAACCTTAGCTATGCTGATGTGGCAGAAAAATTAAAAGACTTAGGTATTGAGGAAACCCCATAGAACCTTAGCAATAAGATTTCTCGAGGAACTTTTAGGGCGGACTTTATGTTACAGGTTTCGGCTGCGATTGGGTGCAATGAAATTCGTTTGATTTAATAACATTTTTTATAAATGATAGTTTTGAATTGGTCTTAGTGAGAGCGTTTTAATATGTTTAATAATGATGCACATCTTGAAAGCAAAAATAGGGGCTTATCTAAAGCCAAAAGTGCCAAAAAGGATGAATTTTACACGCAATACAACGATATTGAAAAGGAAATGCAAGCCTACCTTGACTATGACGCTAACGTTTTTCGAGGTAAAATTGTCTTTTTACCATGTGATGACCCCGATTGGAGTAACTTTACCAAGTATTTCGCTCAAAATTTTGAACGATTTGGCTTAAAAAAACTCATTAGCACCAGTTACGCACATACCAATAAAAATTTACAAGCTGATTATCAACCGTCTTTATTTGAAACTCAAAGCCCAAATTATGACAAAGATAAATCGGTAAAACAGGGTAAAATATTCATCCTTGATAAAGACAGTAACCATGACGGCAAAGTCGATATTAAGGATTTGCAATGGCATTACCTTAATGGCACAGGGGATTTTAAAACAGATGAAATCAAAGCCTTGCGAGATGAAGCGGATATAATTATCACCAATCCACCCTTTTCACTATTTCGTGAGTTTTTGGCATGGATAGTGGAAGCGGATAAACAATTTTCCATTATTGGAAATATGAACGCCATTACCTGTAAAGACATATTTTCACTCATTAAAAATAATGAAGCATGGTTAGGTGCGACCATTAATAGTGGTGATAGAGAGTTTAGAGTGCCTGAAAGCTACCCACTTGAAGCAGCAGGATTTAGAATTGATGACGAGGGGAATAAATATATTCGTGTAAAAGGCGTTCGGTGGTTTACAAATATCGACCATGGCAGACGACATCAACCCTTGCAACTGATGACAATGGCAGAAAATCTTAAATTTAATAAGAAAATTCAAGGAAAAAATGCTTATCAAAAATACGATAATTACAACGCCATTGAGGTACCCGTAACGATCGCCACACCAAGCGATTATAAAGGTGTTATGGGTGTGCCTATTAGCTTTTTAGACAAACACAACCCTAAACAATTTAAAATTATTGGTATGGATTTAGAAGTCAAAAATGGATCATTAAGTGATTTAGCTGTTGCTGATTGGAATGGTAAGTTAGACCGTGCTTATATTAATGGTAATCGAATGTACTCACGAATCCTCATACAAGCAGAATAATGAGAGTTCCTAATATGTATATTGAATATATAGATTATAATGATAAGCAAATGCTATTTGACAATAATCACATGATCCGATGTGATTATTTCAACAATCTACCATTTAGAATACAGCGTATTGTGCTTACACCTGATAATCAAAACACGCAAAATATCATTGAGATTGCAAAAAAGCGTTTAAGCAATATAAATTTTAATTCAGCCAATTCGTCAGGTGATACGAGAAATTTAAGAGAAATTCAGTTAAAAGGCTTGTGTGGTCTTATTATTGAGCAACTATGCTTTACTATGCTTAATCACTACAATACAAGTAAAAATGTTTCTATACAAATAGATAATTCAAACAATCCTATCAATCAAGTTGATATAAAGATTATCAAAAGATGGAAAGACCAATCTGACATTGAACATCAAGCCATAAAAACAGTAGAGATACGCTCCTCTTTTCCATTTAAGCCGATAGCAGAGGCTATAATAAAAGATTTTGATATATTAGGGACTTATACTAACCATGTTAAAACTATAGAAATGGATAAAGATTTCTATTTGCGTTTTCTTTTTAGCCTTGATTACAGTAACGGGCAGTACATTAAAAATAATAAAGTCGGTATAGATTATAGTGCTACTACAGTTAAGTTTTTAAGTGAACAGTATTTCGATGATAATTTATTTTTGAAACGAGATTTGGTTGTCTATTTTGTCGGTGGAGCCACCAAAGAAATGATGCTTGATGATACGATATCATATTATGGCTCTATGCAGTCACATAATTTTAATAAGTCTAGCACCGCAAAATATCGAAAATTAAAAATTAAAAATGCCCTTGATTGTATTTCTATAATTCAACTAATGTTAAATGTTGTCGCTGATGAAGCATCTAACGGGAAATAAGAATAATTTATGAAAACCACGCTTAAAACCTATACCATTGCCGATATCTGTCATGGATTCACCTACAACGAATTTGAAGGCAAAGGCTTATTTGGCTTATCAGGCAAACTTACCATTCAACCTGAATACCAACGCAATTATATCTATGCTGATGGTAAACGTGATGTTGCCGTTATTGAGTCTATCTTAAAAGGCTACCCATTGGGTTTGTTGTATTTTAACCAAACAGGGGATGGTATCTATGAGGTTTTAGACGGACAGCAACGCATTACCAGTATCGGGCGATTTGTTACCAATAAATTTGCCATCATAGATAACAATAAGACCCCGCAATATTTCAACTCACTACCACCTGAACAGCAAGATTTGATTAATAAAACCAACCTTTTAGTATATGTATGTGACGGTGAGGAAATCGAAATTAAAAACTGGTTTAAAACCATCAACATTGCAGGCGTACCACTCAATGAACAAGAATTATTAAATGCTGTCTATTCAGGAAAATTTGTAACCCTAGCGAAAGCCGAATTTAGCAACAGCCAAAACGCCAATATTAACAAATGGGCGAGTTATGTGCGAGGATCAGCTTTACGCCAAGACTTTTTAGCCACCGCCCTTGAATGGATCAGCCGTAACAATGTAGGCGACTACATGAGCCGTCACCGTCATAATGACAACATCAGCGAACTAAAAACCTATTTTAATACCGTAATTGACTGGGTATCAGGGATTTTTACTACTGTCGAGAAAGAAATGCAAGGGTTAGAATGGGGACGACTATATGAAACCTATAAATCCAAGCCTTACAATCCGCAAACCATTAGTGAGCAAGTAAAAACCCTATATGCAGACCCTTATGTCAAAGACCGTAAAGGAATTTTTGAATATGTGCTAGGTGGTATGATGGATAAAAAATTACTTAATGTAAGAGTATTTGATGAAGCTACCAAAAAATCAACCTATGCCAAACAAACTACCAATGCCGAAGTGAATGGTATTTCAAACTGCCCGCTATGTGCAATCAGTGACAATGTCAATAAAAATAAAATTTGGAAACTTGCCGACATGGATGCAGACCATGTGACCGCTTGGAGTAAAGGGGGTGCAACCGACAAGGCTAATTGTGAAATGTTATGCAAAACGCATAATAGAGCTAAGGGTAATAAATAACACAAATCACTCATAAACATTGGTTGTGTGCAAATGCTACATAATGACGGGATTTCACAAAAAAAGACACGCAAGTAACAAAAGAAGGCATCATCTTCATTATTTAATAAAATATTACTATAAATACCTTTAAAAGTCATAAAGCAAAAAGATGTTGGCAAGACGAGTAATTATATGCCTTTACATTCTTCCTCAGTGCAACTGTCTCCCCATTTCAAAATTACCCAAATAGAGATATGCTTGTCCCAGTATACAAAAGCCCTTAAACAAAGCAAACCCTGAATTTTTTCATACAAAACACCGGCATCTTATTCATAAAAAACAAACAAGAGCCAACATGCTCTGTCTAACTTTCTCTCTTCAACTTTCAATGAGTACAAACTCTTGTCGCTGGTTCATAAAAACCATTCGCCCTTCTAAAGCACAAACACAGGATTTTTTTAATGGTGCATGCATAAACTTGAAATGAAAAAATAGAACTATACAAGAAAGAAATGACTATAAATCAAAAAGTGGTATTTTTATCAATACAATATTTTCAAAGAAAACCATGATCCCCGCACAATAAAAACATCTCATAAATGCAAGAGAAAAAGTCATGAATAAAGAGAGAGATCTATTCACAATGGCAATACATCAACCCATGAAAAATGAAAAATAACAAAATGCTATAAGATCACTGTCATAAAAGGAAGAACTGTACGAAAGGTGAAAAGCATAAAAAACGGGCACAGAAGGCCCGTTTCTTTATTACCTCTATGGAATAAGAACTTAGAAATCCATTCCGCCCATTCCTCCCATTCCGCCACCTGGCATTGGAGGCATTGGTGTATCTTTCTTTGGAACTTCAGCAACCATTGCTTCTGTGGTAATCAGAAGGCTCGCAATCGAAGCCGCATTCTGGAGAGCAGAACGCAAAAACTTTCACTGGATCAACAATTCTTGAAAGCAATCAAATCACCAAATTCACCCGTGGCGGTATTCTAACCATAAGTGTCAGCATTATTTTCCAGCACTTTGCCCACAATAATCGCAGCTAAAAAAAACGGGCACAGAAGGCCCGTTTCTTTATTACCTCTACGGAATAAGAGCTTAGAAATCCATTCCGCCCATTCCACCCATTCCGCCAGCAGGCATCGGAGGCATTGGTGTATCTTTCTTTGGAACTTCAGCAACCATTGCTTCTGTTGTGATCAGCAGGCTCGCAATTGAAGCCGCATTCTGAAGAGCAGAACGCACAACTTTCACAGGATCAACAATTCCCAAAGCAATCAAATCACCAAATTCACCCGTGGCGGTATTGTAACCATAAGTGTCAGCATTGTTTTCCAGCACTTTGCCCACAATAATCGCGGCTTCTTCACCAGCATTGCTTGCAATCTGACGCGCTGGTGCTTGTAGAGCACGACGAACGATACTAATACCAGCTTCTTGGTCAGGATTACTTCCCTTAACGGTCAACGCATTTGCTGCACGCAACAATGCGGTACCACCACCAGCAACAATACCTTCTTCAACAGCAGCACGTGTTGCATTCAAAGCATCATCAACACGGTCTTTCTTTTCTTTCACTTCAACTTCTGTTGCACCACCCACACGGATAACAGCAACACCACCAGCGAGTTTAGCAAGTCTTTCTTGCAATTTTTCACGGTCATAGTCAGAAGTTGTTTCTTCGATCTGAGCCTTGATTTGATTGACGCGAGCAGTAATTTCGCTCTTTTGTCCAGCACCATCAATAATGGTGGTGTTTTCTTTAGAAATATTGACTTTCTTTGCACGTCCAAGCATATCCAAAGTGACATTTTCAAGTTTAATGCCCACATCTTCAGAAATAACCTGTCCAGATGTCAAGATTGCGATATCTTCTAACATTGCTTTACGACGATCACCAAACCCTGGTGCTTTTACAGCAGCAATTTTTAAACCACCACGCAACTTGTTGACCACGAGCGTTGCCAAAGCTTCACCTTCCACATCTTCAGCAATAATGAGAAGTGGTTTTCCAGACTGAACAACAGCTTCAAGAACAGGAAGAAGAGATTGCAAATTAGACAATTTCTTTTCATGAATGAGAATGTAAGGATCATCAAGATCAGCGACCATTTTCTCAGCATTTGTGACAAAATAAGGGGAAAGATACCCACGGTCAAATTGCATTCCTTCAACGACTTCTAATTCCGTTTCAGCGGTTTTAGCTTCTTCCACGGTAATGACGCCTTCATTGCCCACTTTTTCCATAGCATCAGCGATCATTTTACCGATTTCAGCAGCACCATTAGCAGAAATGGTTCCCACCTGTGCAATTTCTGCTGAAGTTTGGATTTTTTTTGCTTTTTTGAAGAGGTTTGCTACCACTTCATCCACAGCAGCATCAATCCCGCGTTTAAGATCCATTGGGTTCATGCCCGCAGCAACAGCTTTAACACCTTCTTGCACAATAGCTTGTCCTAAAACAGTTGCTGTTGTTGTTCCATCACCAGCAATATCATTGGTTTTAGAAGCAACTTCGCGCAACATTTGTGCACCCATGTTTTCGAACTTATCTTCAAGTTCAATTTCCTTTGCAACGGATACACCATCTTTTGTGATGCGAGGCGCACCGAATGATTTATCAATCACCACATTGCGACCTTTAGGGCCGAGTGTCACCTTAACAGCATTAGCAAGGATGTCGACACCGCGCAACAAACGCTCACGCGCTTCACGGCCAAATTTGACTTCTTTAGCAGCCATTTAATTTCTCCTTGGAGTTTTCTCAAAATAGTACACAATGAAAAGTTAAGCGCTTCAATTAGCCCATAATTCCCATAATGTCAGATTCTTTCATGATGAGGAGATCTTCCCCATTAATCTTGACTTCAGTCCCAGACCATTTTCCAAAGAGGATACGGTCTCCTGTTTTGACTTCTAAAGGCACACGCTTGCCGTTATCATCGAGAGCGCCATTGCCAACAGCAATTACTTCGCCTTCTTGGGGTTTTTCTTTTGCTGTATCAGGGATGATAATCCCACCAGCCGTTTTATTTTCAGATTCAACCCGACGGACAACGACACGGTCGTGAAGTGGGCGGAATTGTATATTAGCCATGTTTTAAATCCTTAAAACTGAACATAATTGCATTAATCTTAAAAGTTATTGCTAGCACTCTCAAACTATGAGTGCCAACATGACCTAGATATAAAATCGGCATCTCTCAATGTCAAGAATAGCCATAAAAATTATTTCTCTAAATGAAGCTTCAAAGTCTTGCCTCTTATTGCACTTTCGCGTTATCTATCTTTTTTAAGAACCCGTGAACAAAAAAGGATCTTATCATGGTTGAAACACGTCAGGAAACGGATAGCTTTGGAACGATTTCGGTACGTCAAGATCGTTATTGGGGCGCACAAACTGAACGTTCTCTGCATAATTTTAATATTGGCAGTGAAAAGCAGCCTCTTGCCATCATCTATGCCTTAGTCCTTGTCAAAAAAGCAGCAGCTGTTGTCAATATGGACAAAGGAAAGCTACCAGAAAATATTGGAAAAGCAATTATTGCCGCCGCCGATGAAGTGCTTGCCGGCGATTTTGATACGCATTTTCCACTCTCCGTTTGGCAAACAGGTTCTGGCACCCAAAGTAATATGAATGTCAATGAAGTCATTGCTAATCGTGCAAGTAAGATTTTGGGAGGAAAACTTGGAAGCAAAAAACCAGTTCATCCCAATGACCATGTCAACATGAGCCAATCATCGAACGATTCCTTTCCCACAGCGCTTCACATTGCCACCACGTTGCAAACACGCCAACACTTACTACCAATCCTTGAAGCTCTTATTGCTACATTAAAACAAAAAGAGCAAGAATTTGCAGACATCATTAAAATCGGCCGCACCCATACCCAAGATGCAACGCCTTTAACCTTAGGGCAAGAATTTTCAGGCTATCGTGCCGCATTAGAAGCCAATCTTCAGCGCATTGAAAATGCTCTAACCGATGTCCACATGCTTGCTCAAGGTGGCACGGCTGTTGGCACAGGGCTGAATGCACCCAAAGGTTTTGACATTGCTTTTGCGCAAACAGTAAGCGCTCTCACAGGCATAACGTTCCAAACTGCCAGCAATAAATTTGAAGCACTCGCCCATCATGGCGCCCTTGCGCATTTCCACGGGAGCTTGAATGCTCTTGCTGCTGATCTGTTTAAAATTGCCAATGACATTCGGTTTTTAGGCTCTGGTCCACGTTCCGGTTTAGGGGAACTCAGTCTTCCCGAAAATGAACCCGGATCTTCTATTATGCCCGGCAAAGTCAACCCCACACAATGTGAAGCCTTAACCATGGTCGCATGCCAAGTCTTTGGCAATCATACCAGCGTAACCTTTGCCGCAAGCCAAGGACATTTTGAACTCAACGTTTATAAACCTGTTATTGGCTATAACGTTTTACAATCAATTACCCTTCTTGGTGATTGCATGCGTTCCTTTGATATGCATTGCATTCAAGGATTACGGGCCAATCGCGTTCATATTCACTCGCTCATGGAGCGCTCACTCATGTTAGTCACAGCTCTTGCACCGGAAATTGGCTATGAAAAAGCTGCTGAAATTGCCAAAGCAGCGCATAAAAATGATACAACTTTGCGCACCGAAGCATTAAAAGCAGGCGTTTTTGTAGAGGATTATGACCGATTAGTTGATCCCAAAAAGATGATTGCTCCCCAATAAAACCAATAAACAACCCACTAAAAAAGATGCAAATATCTTAAAACCAATCTGTCTGTCAAAAGAATCGGGGTGCAAACACCCCGATGATGACCGATAACAATTACCCACAGCGTTCATTTTAGGCTCTGGTCCGCATTTATGCTATGGATGGTTTTGTTTCTTACGTTGTACTTAAAAGACACAACGGCTTTGGAAAGGAATGGGGCTTTGGAAAGGAGTGGATAGTCATGGCTCAACACCCAATGGCTATACTGGCAGAAAGTGATTTAAATGGATATGATCTTAAAGTGTTTTTTCATTCTAGCTTCGCATCTTGATTTTGAAAATCAATTAGCTATTAACCAAACAGAATGAGCTCAAAAAATCGGTATTAATAGGCATAATTTCAATCGAAGTATAAAGATTAATGAATTCATAGTAGTTACGCTTTACAATGTTATCATTATTGATACATTCTGTAGGTAGCTCTTGTCTCAATGAGATGATGTATTGATTTATAATGATCATCTAGCGTTATCCATATTGAATGAGAATTCTGAATACCGTAAGATTTCCTCCTTTTAAATCTGTCCCATGTTGCATCAATCAAAATCACTGACTTGCACATTATAAGCGGAATGAATGTGTGGATAGAAATTGTAGAAGATAAGGACTAAAAACGCATCTAATGAAATCGCCTCAAGTGCCATGAACTGTCACAACATTGTGGAGAGAGCTGTCTCAACACCCCACGAGCTAGCAAAAATAATGGTACCGACTTGCTCTTTTATGAAGCGTGAATACAGGGGTGCTCAATGGATTTATCATGATACCATTCACAATCGCTGTCGTGAAATGGGTTTGGGAACATTGAAAGACGTCTCCTTATGAAGCGTGAATACAGGGGTGCTCAATAGAGGAACAGCTGCTGGAAAAAAACTCAATGCACCGAAAGGTTTTGGCCTTTGCTGAAACAATCAGCTCTCTGACAGAGATATCCTTGACAGCTCGCAAGAAATTTGAGGCATTTGCCTATCATGGCGCCCTCACCCATTTCCACAAAAACCTGAGTGTACGCACTAATCTCTTTAAAGTTAATCTCTTAAAAATTGCCAACGACATTCATTTTTTAGGCTCTTATCCACGTTCCGACTTTAAGCGAACGGAAAGGAGAGTTTATCGTTTTACATGGTATATGAGAAAGCCCATGAAACATTAGATTCTCACACTTTGTTCCTTCTTATTCTTCGTATTTTATTCAATCAATCAAAACTATTCGCCAAACAAAACTATTAGCTTGGATTGTCATACGAAAAAGTGGCATATAGATACAAAAGAAATAAAGTCGCTCATCCTCTCAAGTACTCAAAAGGCTATCGCAATACAAAGCTACACAATATCAGAAACAAGCAAAGAATATGATAAAAAATATGATGGTGCCAATATGCATTTTACCACTAATTGAATATTAAGCACAACAATATATGTCATAACGGATAATATCTTTAATACTAAATAACAAAGGGTGATTTTAATCTATAAAATAATAGTTTCTTAAATAAATCAAAGGCTTATTTACCATACTTTTTTCCAAAACTATAAAGAACACGCAGGGAACATTGAAAGAGTTTACAAAAAAACCTTAAAAATTAATACCTATGCGGAATAATAACACGAAACCAGGTTTTGAAAACGCTTTAATATGGGTAATTATAGATTTTTTGAGTATTTTAATTTTCATAATGATATTAAATATAGATTTCTTTAACCAATTTATATATAATACACTTTGTATCCGAAATAAATTGGGGACGTTTTTTATGAAAACAAAATGTTTAATTGCACTATCTATTTTCACTTTCATTACCACTTCAACAGCGCAAGCAGCAGATACGGTAATCTTTGAGCAATCAAAACCGAAAGTTTCATTGCAAAATGATTCATCATCACATATCTCACCGGTTACTGTTTCTGCGCCTTTTTCTTGGTCTGGTTTTTATTTTGGGGGACAAATTGGATATTTTTCCAGTAAAAATACTCTAAATTACGCACAAGACGCCAGGGATGGAAAATGGGCTTGGGTTGATAGAGATTTATCACCGAAACCGTCAGGATTGAGAGCAGGTTTGTATGCAGGTTCTAATATTGATCTGGGAGATAACCTTGTTTTCGGTTTTGATACGGACATAGTCTGGTCTGGGAAGAAAAGCACCCAAACAGACAATGGAAAGAAAATTCTATATGAATTAGACTCTATTAACATTGCCTTTAAAGAAGCTGGGATTCCTATCAAAAAACCTGTAGCTCAGGATGAAACGATACCCAACTATGGTGACATTGTTATCAGCAGTGTAACATTGAAAGAAACATGGTCTGGTGCCGCACGTGCGCGTATTGGTTTTGCTTCCCATCGTCTTATGCCTTATATTGCAGGGGGTGTAGCCTATACACAAATGCAATATATCATGTCACTTTTATTAAAATCGCAAGAAGGTCCGACAATTTTTGCTTCTGGCAATGTGTTAGATGAGACAAAAACAATGTTTGGCTACACTGTTGGTGGTGGTTTTGATCTTGCAATGACAGATAATATCATCATGCGTACAGAATATCGTTATTCAGATTTTTTTAAAAAGAAATTTGCAAACGATAACCTTAAAATTTCTTCTCAAACGCATGATGTTCGCTTTGGTATCGCTTATAAATTCTAAGTTTTGTAGAAAAATTAAACGATTAAAAAACCCTGTTAAAAACGGGGTTTTTTAATGCCCCTTTACCCTTAAAAAGACGCAGATTCTAAAAACCAGTACTAAACTAAATAGTCACAAAACAATCCTGCCTCTCTCTCTTTTAAAGCAAGCGCCTATCCTCTCACCCTTTCATGTAATGCATTTGGAATATAAAAGCTTTACCACCACACCACTGGGCACCATCGTAAAATAAATGAGCTCCGTTATGTAAGAGATATTTCTTTAAAAGAAATATGGATATTGTGCATCAATTGCAATTTTATAGGCTGAAGCTGACTTGTCCTCTCCACTCTCGAAGGATAAAGCTTCCAAAAACCATTTTTAAACACCCATTTTTAAACACCATGTCCGTTTGTAAAAACACAACGACTCTTAAGGACACTTTGGGGGATCTTGGGCGAGCTCCTCTTGGCGCCTCCTCATGGAATGCTCTTAAACCTAAAGAAAGACAAACGCACTGAAAAAACACTGTAACGTTTCAAGGAGGTATGCCCTATATGATCACACTTCAAATAATGACGTTTTACGACATAAAAAGAATAACGCAACAACAGCACAAAATAGCAGATTATTTCATATGTTAATTTTTAATCTCCCTCTCAAGAGCAAAAATATCTCCTTCCATTAATCCATAAACAATTCAGTTTTTTCTAAACAGTAACGACCCTAGTCACTTCTCGCGCTTTACTTCATAAGATAACGAATCCACTCTTCGATATTTTATTCAATCCGTTCTATCAAACGTATGTAAATATAATCATTTCTGATTAAATATACTGTTGATTTTCTGCTTCTTCGAGGCGGTTTTCACCAAAGTCACAGGACATTGGCCAGAGCCTTCCTCTCCACAGGCTGACACGGTGGAACTCACCGCCAAGTTTTTTAAATTAATTCGCGGCATTAATGTCTCGATCATGGTGTATACCGCAATGAGAACATCTCCACTCACGTATGTTAAGAGGTAATTGTTCAATCTTACATCCGCAATGATGACAAATCTTACTGCTCGCATACCAACGATCTGCAATAACAATCTGTCGACCATAGCGTGCCGCCTTATATTCCAATTGACGGCAAAATTCGAAAAAACTTTGATCTGCAAGGGCACGCGATAAATGCCGATTTTTCAGAAAACCTTTTACATAAAGATCTTCGAGACAAAATGTACCAAAACGCTGAATTAAATCTGTTGTAACCTTATGCAAATGATCTGTTCTAATATTGCTTATCCGTGCATGAAGCTTAGCGAGTTTTTGTTTCTCCTTATAACGATTGCTCGAGCCTTTTTGCTTACGGCTTAGCCTTCGTGATAAGCGCCGTAAACGATTGAGAAAAGCCTTATAAGGTTTAACGCCTCCTATGGTTTCTCCTATCGAAAGCGTTGCAAGTGCATTGATGCCCAAATCAAGACCAACAATAGCTTGGTTCTCGCTTCATGACTCTTGATTATTGGTTTCAACGCTAAGACTTACAAACCACCTATCCGCTTTACGGCTAATGGTTACTGACAAGATCTTTCCTTGAAATCGCAATTGTTCTCGCAGACGAACCCAACCAAGTTTGAGAATTCTTATCTTGGAACCTTGCAACTGTATTTGATCATTGGTCAAAGTAAAACGATCGTGCACTCCTTTCTTTCTAAAAGTGGGATATCGGCTTCTTCCTGAAAAGAAATTCTTAAAAGTCATACCCAATTGAATAATTGCCATTTGTGGAGCATTTTTAGTGACTTCCATTATCCATGGAAATTGTTCTCGTTTTAGAGAATTGAATTGTCTACGAAGCGTATAGTCATTAGGCTTTGGTAAATTATTATCTTTCTTCCATGCTTCATATTGCTGCTGCCATTCCTTCAGTGCAAAATTATAAGCAAAACGCGCGCAACCACTGGCTCACGCCCATGTAGCTTCGTTATTTATTGTTTAAGTCTAGAGCTATTTTGTGAGCAACAATCATTGCGATGCCTCTACAGCTTGACAAACATTCTCTCATAACCTTTGATTTTTTCTCAAACGACTTCCATAAAAACGAGCACTGAAGACAGTAATAATTTCTAAAACATCTTTGGCTAAATCCTCTTCAAAACTGCTTTCTTCCGCCTGATTGAGAATGACAACCTCAACTTGTTTGGCTTCACAAATGGCGAAGACCAATTCCGCACCAAAGCGCAATAAACGATCTTTATGCGTAATCACCAAACAACCTATTTCATTTTTAATGAGAGCATCCAATAAACGTTTAAGACCTTTTTTACGATAATTCATCCCCGCCCCTAAATCAGAGATGAGTTCATAAGCCCAACCTTGGCTTGCGCAATAAAGCTCGAGAACCTGTTTTTGTCGCTCTAAATTGTCTTTTTGATCATGGCTTGATACACGCACATAAGCAATGGTTTTTCTTTGTGACAGTTCTCTCGAATGAAAAAGATCAGATCTAAGCCTAGATAGGTCATAACGGCGGTGTCCTCCTGCCGTATACTCAGAAATAATTTTTCCTTCACCTTCCCAACGGCGCAAAGTGCTAATCGAAACACCCAAAACCCAAAACTTGAGCGGCCTTACCTATCCCAACAAATCTATCCATAATGCATATGATTACAAAGATATAAATAGATTACAAGTAAGATGTCAAAGCCCATTTTGCGACAGCACCCACAAGAATATAAAAATCTATAAAGCACCATCTTTACGCTTCATAAAAGTGCAAGATAAAAGTGCAAGCTAGCACCAACCATCATACACTTTACCCCCAATGATGCCCTTGAAACGGTTCATTAAGTGGCATTTTTATTCATTTTCTGTAAAATTTCATGCCACAATAGCGTATCTAGCTTGTAATGTACAAGCGACATGATTTTGGTTAATTTACTATAAACAGGCTTAAAATAAGCAGACTTAAAATGAGAGAATCCTAAGATATTCGAGGTTTTTTATTCAACATGCAAAACATTGAACACTGTTTATAAAAACCATGTTTTATAAATCAAAGCGATGCGCCATAACAGAATAAAGAAAAATATTTATGAACTGGTGCGGGTGGTCGGACTCGAACCGACACTCCTCTCGGAACCAGATTTTGAGTCTGGCGCGTCTACCAGTTCCACCACACCCGCACATTGCTATAAAAGACAGGACTATAAAAGACAGACTTGTCGACTATCTCTTTGCACTATATGAAGAAGCACAGATTCGTCAACAGAAGACTTCTTATTTTTTAAGAATTCATATCATTTTCTTATCTGTTTTATGGAATATTTTCTTTATTGGATTTCTCTACCGGATTTATAGCAATCTCATTTGTAAAGTCTTTACCTCTTAAATTTATAAAAAGCCTCATGATATTAAACAAATTAAAGCTTTGGACGATTTCTTTAGCAAATCGGCGTACAGCACCACACTGGCTTGGTTTCATTGCTTTTATTGAAAGTTCTGTTTTTCCAATTCCCATAGATGTTTTATATATTCCGATGCTGCTTATCCATCAAAAGCGCGTTTATCGCTATGCTTTGATTGCGACGATCTGTTCTGTATTAGGAGGCATTACTGGTTGGTTTATCGGACATTTTGCCTATGATACCCTTGCCAAACCAATTTTAGAACTTTATGGCAAGGTTGAAAGTTTTGAATCTCTGAAAAATAGTGCAACCCTGCAATTTCTAATCGTTTTACTGATAACATCAGGTTTTTTTCATCTTCCCCCCATCAAGATTGTCACAATTTTGGCCGGTGTAATGAGTGTACGTCTTGAACTTTTCATTCTTATTTGTATTTTTTCTAGAGGCGCTCGTTTTTATCTTCTCGCGTGGCTGATTAAACATTTTGGACAAAAAGCAATGAATTTTCTAGTACAGCATTTCAAATGGATTGTTCTCATTGGTTGTGTTAGCCTCCTTTTAATTTATGGGATTTTCATAGCTTTTTTAAACAAAAAGCTTTTATAAGGAACAGACTTAATGGCATGCGTTTTGTCTTCTCACCCACTTTTACACAAGCACCTTTATCTTGAACCCAGCAGAAAAGAGCAAAGTTTATGGGCTTTTTTTCTTGCTTTTTGCTTGTCCGCTACAATAGGTCTTGCTCTTGGTTTTGAACATTTTGGAGGGTATCTTCCTTGCGATTTATGTCTCATAGAGCGCTTTCCCTATTATGGTGCTATACCCTTTTTGCTTTTAGCAGGTTTTGGAGCATGTTTTTTTCGCATGACTTCTTGGATACAACTTTTATTTTTATGTGTTTTTATCTTAATGTGCATCAGCCTTGTTTTAGCTGTTTATCATGCGGGTGTTGAATATGGCTTTTGGGCTGCTCCCCTCAGTTGTGGTTTAAGCGCAGTCAGAAAAACCTCAGACATTAACCAGCTTCTTAACCAATTAAACAACATTCATCCCCCTTCTTGTTCTGAAGCATCCGCACGCTTTCTTTTTCTTTCATTTGCCGGTTGGAATGTTGTCTCAAGCCTATTTTATATGCTTATCAGTTTTTATGTTGCCTCAAAAGGGCTCCTTTCAAGCAATAAAAAACTCTAACCATAAAATAGAAACGAAACCGCGTCCACTCGTTCTCTCCAATCGCTTCCCCCTAACCAACGCCCCTCCAATCACCACCCCAAAACCACCCACCGGACAAACCAACCCACCAACACCAACTAGTCACCAACAACTCACCTATCACCAACATCCCTCCTCTCACGTTGTACTCAAAAGACAAAAATAAGCAGATATATCCATTTTATAGTTTCACCTCTCTGTACTTATGAACAACATTTTGATAAAAACTCGTGATAGAAAAGCCGTAAAATAATAAGTGAGGGGACCGATAAATATAAATGGTCTGCTATGGCTGAAGATAAGAACACTGCGCCTTCTACCCTATCACCTATTTCCTTAGATATAACCAAACTTGAAGAACCATGTGTTATGATGGAACATGATCATAATGCATGGCGCGAGCATATAAAAGAAAGAGATTTAAATGCTCCTTACCAAAAACCACCTCATATAAAACCACGAATCAAATCGGCACCACGCATCAGGCAAGTTTTTTGGTGCGATTTTCCTCATGATTCGATACTCCCTGAATTTTGGAAAAAGCGGCCTGTTTTAGTGCTTTCTAAGAATGCAAAATTATATGGAAATGTGACAGTTTTACCTTTTTCAACGAAATCACAACCCAATAATCCCGCTGCGTATCCAATACAATCTCCCATAGAGAATAAAAAAGCATGGATTATCTGCAATTATGTCACAACAGTTTCTGTAAGTCGTTTAAGTTGCTCACGTACCGTTCCAAGATTATCCAGCGAAGATTTTCATAAAGTTGTAGCTCTGATGCTCAAACATTTACCGCATTTACACCATTGACTTTTGAGAAAAATAAGCGTATATATACCATCATACACGGCATCAGTAATGGTGGCCGCTTCCCCGAAAGGGGAGATAGGAACGAAGGAGTGGGCAACCGCTCCTTTCGTCATTTTCGGTATCTTTTTTGAGAACTTTTTAGCCATTTTTTGCAACCTTCCCTAGAACATATCCAACATTCATTCTCCACCGTTGGAGTCAACATTCATTCTCCACCGTTGGAGTTTTGAAATATCTGCGATTTTGGGTAAGCAGAAGACAATATCCACACCTTGGATCCGGTAAAGTTTCCCATGGAGATTACCGAGATGTTGTACATACTTATCATTTCATTGCACAAAAAATCGTGCTGCCGTTTCTTAAACTTTATATGATTTACCGCAATGGGAATATCTTTACAAGATTAAAAAAAGCTTCGCTTTATATGACCACAGCTCAAACAATCGTATTTTACGAGATAACAAGGAAAATTCTCTAATAAACCAGAAATCAACACCCAACCGATTTCTATCTCTTCACCAATAACAATTGTTTATTACCCTAACCACATTATTTCACCAGTCACACGACTTAACATAGCTTTTGCAGATAGACTTTTCTTCCTCTTCTCCGAAAAACGATCTATGTTATTTTGGGATTTACTGCTGAATTTCTTATGCTTGCACTTTGAATGCCTTTTTTCTTACCATATAAAAGGTAGATAAAAAAATAATTCCGTTTATCAGTTTTATTTTAAAACACACCTATTTTTACAGGATGCGTTCTCCCCTCTATCAGCCCTATCGCATTCAATACACTTGTCGTTTCTAAACATGAACAACCAAACATCACAATGGAGTAATAGATATCCATCACTTTCATTGGCACTTGCTTTGACAAGAGATAAACAAGAGTATTGATCATCACACACGGAGCAAAAATCTACAGCAACTACGCCATAGACTTTCGCCACGCACGGGGCATGATTAGAGCATATTTATGACATCCTTTTTGTTGCGCCACAGAACGGGGTTTGCTAACTAGTTTTACTATTGTGCAAATTTTTCAAGAGAAATCTTCACTCGCTCATAAATGACAAGATTTCTTTATGGAGAGAGCCTATGGCGTCCAGTTTTGACCTTTTCCATAACAACAATAAGTTCAAATTTTAACCAACACGATAATACACCTACTCTAAACGATTTACGCACCACCTCATCAGCAACAGGCTGCTCCAATATCGGTGTATTTATCGGTGCACTTACTTGAGAATTTTTTGCACTTCCACGCACCGTAAAAAAAGAGAGGTAAGTTACGAAAACTACAGGGTAAATTTTACTTCCCCAAAATGTCTATTTTCCCCCATCTGAACAGTCATTGGAACACTATAAAAATTATTTTCATTGAAAAACAACTACTTATAATCTATGGAGAAAAGTAAAAATCTCCCCCAGAAAAAGAGATTATCTTCGATAATTAACAAAAAAATTACAGCTTATAATTTAAGTTAAAAACCAAACTTGAAAAGTTGACAGAATCAATCACCTATGGAAATTATCTAACTATAATACGAAACGTGTAATTAGACACTTTGTATTAACAATACATTAGACACATAATGAAATTGCGCATCACGGGGTACCACGATGCTTTTTTGTTTTGTTTAGAGAGTATAATGAAAAAACTTTTTTGATTAAATCTTTTAAATTGGGATCATTATAATGAAAATATTTCAAAAAATCGCGTTATATATTGTTACAATAGCCTTTTTCTTTTCACAGGTTTTGGAAGCTAATGCTTATTATTTGAATAGTCATTCTCAAGGTTCTAGTTTTGCTTCTACAGTGTCAAAAGAAAATAAAGCTGTTAAAGCTATTGATATGATTATGGATTATATTTCAACACAAAGCACTGAACAAGGTGTTAAAAAAGGTATTATAAAGGTAGGAATTTTTATGGGACTTGCACCAGCAGTTTGGGGTCTTATTGCGTATTTTTCATATTTGTTTTCTAAAAAGCCGACCCCCTCTCGTACACCGAGTGAGAAAGCATTCCATGCTTTTGTGGACAGTGCGTGGATGTTCATTTAAACAACATTTCGCTTAAATGCTATTTAAACAGTGAGTTTATTTAATACTTAATAACATAAACTGTAATTCAGATTACAGTTTATGTTTTTTTATATTCAATTAATACTGTTAATTTTTCCCACTCTACATGATAAATAAAATTTGATCAGCTATATTCATAACAATGCAATGCGATAAATTGAACACTGTTTGATATGATAATATCTCTCTCATTTATGCACTCCTACCCTTAAACCTGCCCCTGCAATTACAGCACAAAAGATAATTCGTTACATGCTAAAAAATCCACCTAAATGCAAAAGCTGTAACAACGCTCAACTTCGACTATTTGAATAACAGCAATCATTCAAACTTTAACCAACACGATAATACGCCTATTCTAAACGATTTATGTACCACCTCATCCGCAACACATTGCCAAATATCCGTACATTTCCCCGAAAAATTTTCACACTTTTACGCATAGTAAAAAAAAGATTAACTTTAATCATGTTGCACTCCTTAAATTGATAACGGATTTTAAAAATGCCCAAAAAAATCAAACAAAAATAGAGAGGTAAGTTACGAAAACTACAGGGTAAATTTTACTGCCCAACAACGTCTATTTTCCCCCGTCTGAACAGCCATTGAAACACGACAAAAATTATTTTTATTGAAAAACAATTACTTATAATCTAGGGAAGAAAAGTAAAAATCTCCCCCAGAAAAAGAGATTATCTTCAAAATTATCAAAAAAAGCAGCATAATTTTAGTGATCTTTTTATAATTTTATCGTTTGATAAAATTAATTGGCAGGTGTCTTAGGCGCCCCTCCGGTAGGTTCCCAATTCGCAACAGCCGCTAATTCTTCAATGAGCTTCTCTCTTGGTAAATTATGATCATCCACCAACTTGTACTGAACGGCATTTTCACTAAGCCACTTTATAAGCGTTCCTTTAACAGTTTTACCACCCTCAGCCTCACTCACCGCTTCCCATGCCGCAACAATAGCAGCAAGCTTTGGAGCATAACGTGGATGCGTTGGATCTTGAAACGCATATTTTTGGTTCTTAGTCTCAGCAGCATCATCCTCAGGGAAAAAAAAGGAAGGGCGCAGGCCACGCAATAAAAGCCATTCTTTTAAATCTTCAACGAGAACATATGAGGAATCTGCATCTATAAAATCCAAAAAATTATAGTACGACCATTCTATCTTTAATCGATTGCTTTTTCCTGCTTGAACGATAGCATGATAGGCTGCACGGAAATGAGCAGTTTTCTCTGATGATACGCGACGGTTACTTTCGTAAATATCACCTTTTTCTGGTTCTAATTTGTTGACAAACAAATATTTTCCTGGATTTAATCCAACTACTAAAAGCGCTGCCTGCAGTATTGTGAGTTTTTCAGAAAGTTGCCATAATTTCAAACCATCACTATTTTCCATAGAGTTCCTCTTTTTTCTGCACAACTTAATTCTTTTTTAAAAACATTAAAAACGTTTGTTAACGCGTAGAGATTACGCACCTCTCACATTTCAACTCATCCCATACTTTAAATAAAAACACAGCACCCACACCCCTCCTTGTGATCCACAAGAAAATGATTTGAATTGTTTCAATATAAGAAGTTTTGAAGTGAGAGAATCCTACTGAATTTTGGGCTTTCATGCAAGATATCAGGCAAGTTACAAGGCAATAAATACCCCTTCATAAAGGGTAAATTTTTATGCGTAATCTCAAACAATTTGATATGATGATATCTCTTCTCATTTATGCACTCCCACCCTTAAACCTGCCCCTGCAATTACAGCACAAAAGATAATTCGTTACACGCTAACAAATCTACCTAAATGCAAAAGCTGTAACAACGCTAAATGCGCGTAAATATCATAAGAATACTGTCTTACACCTCCACAAGTGGGATCAAGTGGCGTAAAACTGTACAATAAAATGCCATGCCTATAATAAACCGTGCTAAAGACTGTCACAACACTGAGAGCTAAGGTGTATGATGATGCCGGCTTGCTCTTTTATGAAGTAACAAGCCGGCATCATCATTATACATTATCACACTATTTGCCAGCTCGTGGGTGTTGCGACAGCCCTTGGCGCTTAAGACGATTCATAAGGACCATTTTTACGCCTTTCTTATACAGTGTTTACCCACACGTCAGCCCCGCTTGTGATGTGCAAGCAAGTGATTTTAATTGATTCAACATGGGAGAGATTTGAAATGAAAGAATCCTACGTTATTCGGGGGTCTAATTCAATATGAATAACGCTAGATTATCATTATAAATCAATATCTTGTATGAATCGTAAAGATTAAGAAGACTCAATGGAGTTTATATTATTTCATGGAAATTTTGCCGCTTTACCCTTCTATACTCTTCACGGAGTTCCCTCGCGAAATGGGCTTTTGTCTCTTGAAAAAGGTCTCCTTTAAAGAATCATTTCAAATTCCAAGAGCTGTTATTAGTCTTTTGAACGCATAAAATGAATGATGGTGCTAGCTTATTCCTTTCCCTACATTCTCGAGCATCAATACATTGAAATACTTCATTGGAACGTCCCTTTAGCAAAATAAAGCATATTGTCTCTTAAATTTTTTCACGCAATTATTTCTTTCATGCGCCCCTGTCGACTCCACTTGATAAATCTCCTTTGCTTTCTTGACTTCCCAGCACCTTTTTTCTCAGTGCAACCTTTTTGCAATTTGTCAGTTTTTAACTTTTAGATTGACTTTTGATTTATTTTTCTTATGTTTTAGAATTATTCTAAAGTGCAAAGGAACAGAAAATGTTGAAATTGTTTTTTTCATTTGTACAACGTAAAGCTCTGTCCTTTCGTTCAGCACAAACGATGATACTTCAAGCGCTCAAAATAAAAGAGCAACATGCGGCGCTCTATTTAAAATATGCAAAAGCTCTAGAACCTTATTCCTCTAAGGAAGCCGCGGTTTTTACCGCCATGGGGCTTCAAGAGCTTAAAAATTATAAGCAACTTTTGTGTCTTTCTTGCCATAATCGTGCAAACACTATCGGTTCATTATGTGACAAAACTTCTCTTGTGAAAAGCAAGAGCAGCCATTCATCCCAAAAAACAACAGCGGTAAACCACACCATAAAAAAACCTTCGAAAACACAAAGACAAACACTTTTGACTTGGATTCAACCAGGTCTTGCAGGGTTAATGGATGGCTCTGTCTCTACCCTTGCCCCCATTTTTGCAGCAGCTTTTGCCACGGGAGACACGCACCAAACTTTTTTGATAGGGCTCTCAGCTTCAATTGGTGCCGGACTTTCAATGGGTTTCACAGAAGCAGCCCACGATGACGGCAAATTATCAGGGCGTGGTTCGCCGTTAAAAAGAGGTCTTGCCAGCGGCATTATGACAACATTAGGAGGACTAGGCCATACTCTTCCCTATTTGATCAACTCTTTTTATGTAGCAACAATTATTGCTTTTATCATTGTTTTTTTCGAACTAGGCGCCATCGTCTGGATCCAAAACAAATTCATGTCAACTCCCTTTTGGCGCGCTTCTTTACAGGTCATCATTGGTGGTGCTCTGGTTTTTGCCACGGGTATTCTTATCGGTAGTATCTAAAAAATCTTATCTGTAAACATAATTTAGATCTCAAATAAGCGCATGCCCCTAGGCATAAGCCATCATTGCTGATGCCATTATTGAAAAATGCCATTGATGATGTTAAATGGTGTTGTGGAATATTTTAAGTCAGTAAGAGATGATAACCAAGCTCTGGGGACAACCTATATCCACAAACCTTTATCGACTTGGTTTTATGGATATCTTTTGTTAAAGTGTCATTTTCTTCTAGACCTCATATTTTGGAAATGTCTCGATCATGTCGCACACTGAAACAAACAGCCCTCTCAACAATCATCCCGTCTCTTCGCAATCTTCACATGCCCAGACTTTATTTGTTCAGCGTCTTGCACACGGAGAAGGTTTAGAACTTCCTTGCTACGCGACAGCTGGTTCTGCGGGTCTTGATCTACGGGCAGCTATTGGAGAAGAAGAAACGCTTGTTCTTGCCCCTGGGCAGCGGGCACTTATTCCAACAGGTCTCATTTTCCATTTATCTCTTGGGTTTGAAGCACAAATACGTCCACGCTCTGGCTTAGCCTTAAAACATGGCATCACATGCCTCAACACTCCAGGAACGATTGATAGTGACTACCGTGGTGAAGTTAAAGTCCTTCTTATCAATTTAGGACAAGAAGACTTTTCCATCCAACGGGGAATGCGCATTGCCCAAACAGTCATCGCCCCTGTATCTCAAGTTAATGTTTGCGCCATTGAACCAGAGCAAAATACCCAAAGCCATAACGAGAGCCGTGGAACAGGAGGTTTTGGTTCAACGGGTCACACTTAAGAAGCTCTGAAAAATCGCTACCCTTAAAATATAACACACACGTATTCTAACCACTCTTTCACTTAAAACCCCTTGGGCTTTTAAAGTGCAGAAGGAATGCGCATTTGCTTTCAAAGTTCTTTCACTAAACGCCCCTCTAAATAATCATCCTTACTCTTCTCCTGTCTCTTCTCAATCTTCACATGCCCAGACTTTATTTGTTCAGCGTCTTGCACACGGAGAAGGTTTAGAACTTCCTTGCTACGCGACAGCTGGTTCTGCGGGTCTTGGATTTACAAGCAACAATTGGCAAAGAAGAAACGCTCACCGCTGCCCCTAGGCAGCAGGCACTTATTCCAACAGGTCTCTTTTTTCATTTATCTCTTGGGTTTGAAGCACGCATCCATCCACGCTCTAGCTTAGCCTTAAAACACGGGCATCACATGCCTCAACACTCCAGGAACGATTGAGTGTGACTATCCGTAAGTGAAGTTAAAGTCCTTCTTATCAATTTAGGACAAGAAGACTTTTCCATTTAAACAGGGAATGCGCATTGCCCAAACAGTCATCGCCCCCGTATCCCAAGTCAATGTTTGCGCCATTGAACCAGAGCAAAATACCCAAAGCCATAACGAGAGCCGTGGAACAGGAGGTTTTGGTTCAACGGGTCACACTTAAGAAGCTCTGAAAAATCGCTACCCTTAAAATATAACACACACGTATTCTAACCACTCTTTCACTTAAAACCCCTTGGGCTTTTAAAGTGCAGAAGGAATGCGCATTTGCTTTCAAAGCTCTTTCACTAAACGCCCCTCTAAATAATCATCTCTCAATTACGTTTCTTGCGTTATACAAAACTTCATTATCACCCGATACCCCCCCTTCCCCATAACAAAAACATTGGCATTAACCATTGAAAGCTCACACACCGCTTGTAATATCGACAATCTGTATATCTTATTGATGTATAATAATAATTAATTGTCTTGCAACTTAAATGAGAGATCTCAATACTGTAAGATTGTTTCATTGCAAATCTATTTATATTAAATTAATCAAAAGCATGTCTCTCACGTTCCAAACGTGGCTAGCATGTAGATAAAAACTGGAAAAATGCCTATAATGAATAGCACTGTCACAACATTGGGAAAAAGTATAAATACGATAATGGTGCTCGCTTGCTCTTTTGTTAAGCGTAAAGATAGTGAAGTTCAATAGATTTTTTATTATTTTACGAGGGCTTTACTGTCATACCATTTATGGAGAGTGTGTACTCTTCTGAACACCGTCGCAAAAAGGGCTTTAAGATACCCTAAGACACACAACAATCACCCTTGCTGTTTTTCTTGATCGCACCTCTTGAGGCAAGATTAGTAGAGCTTAATCCTACAAAACCGATTTAATAGATCAATCCCCTGCGTAATATCAAACCCATGCGTATTTGGTTTAATAAACCCACGAGAAAACTCTCATCAATTTCACTCTACGACTTAAGTAATATACTGTGCTTCCTGCAACAAAGGCTGTTTTTTATCACTGGTCAGAGGCATCAGCTGGAATATTAGCGTTTACCGCAGTGCCCGTTGTTACGGCATCCACATGCCCCACAACGTTACCACCCGCGCTACCAGCCACTCCATTGACAGCAGCATCCGCTACCCCTGTTGTTTTATTATTGAGCTCACCTCTTGAGGAAAGAGTGGTAGCGTTTTGCAATCCTACAAGACCGATTTTATTATATCCAGCCATGCGTATTTGATTTAATAAATCGATGACAGTACCATAATCAATTTCGCTATCCGCTTTGATTAAAATTTTTGTCTCTAAATTTTGCATAGTTTCTCTTAACAAAGCGTCTTTTAAAGCGGCTTGTTCTACAAGATGATCACCAATGTAAAGAGAACGATCTTTTTGCAACGTAACATAAAGAGGTTCATCAGACTGAACCACTGAAGGTACTTGAGTTATCGAAGGAAGCTGAACGGGAATGACAGATGTTGCTAAAGGTGCAGCAACCATAAAAACAATAAGCAACACCAATACAACATCGATAAAAGGAGTCACATTGATTTCACTTTGCAACCCACTCTCATCTGTATCCCAATCATTATTAAGGCTTGCGTTCATTTTTTACGACTTTTCTGTTGTCTTTGTCTATCAAGTTCACGGCTCAAGAGCCTTTCAAGAGCCGCAGCGATATCGCCTAAATCATTACGATAGCCACTCAAAGCACGCATAAGGCTATTATACATAACAACGGCAGGAATAGCTACAAAAAGCCCCATAGCCGTTGCGAATAAGGCTTCAGCAATCCCAGGCGCCACCACATCAAGTCGCGTTGTCTGAGACTGAGCAATCCCAATAAAAGAGTTCATAATTCCCCAAACAGTTGCAAAAAGACCAACAAAAGGAGCAATTGCACCAATGGTTGCAAGAACAGCGCTTCCACATGCAACACGGCGTGTAGCAGCCAACAAGCAGCGTGACAAAAGCGAATGAACCCTTTCTTTTAAACCTTCATGAACATCGCGAGCCTTAGCATCGCGAACATCGCGGGAAACATCTTCATATTGATTGCTCTCCTCATAAAAGAGAATATCTTCAATCGTTTGTGCACTTTCCCCTGCACTGGTTTTTTCACCAGAGCTTTCGTTTATCCCTTCAGGAGCAGAAAAATGAACCTGTTGTGCAGAAAGATAAACCTCTTTCAGAACTTCTTTGAGAAAAAACACTCCAGCCCCTTTACTTTCTTTCAAGCTAGCTGCCAAACGCGTAAGAGTCTGAGCATTAAGAACCAATTGAAGTTCATGACGTACTCTTCGTTTTGCTAAAGTGATCTCAACAATTTTCACAAAAGCAATTGTCCAAGACATAAGTGAAGCAAGTAACAAAATAATGATAACGGCTTTCACCACCCAATCAGCAGCCATAAACATAGAAAGAGGAGAAAAATCATGCACTGTCAATACAGAAGACATATTATCTAAAGGGACTGTTTCAGATTCCATTTTTATCTCACATTCTTGTGCTCTTATCTTTTTTATGAGCTGGATCGTCACCCCGCATAGCATCACTGTTCCACAATGCCACTACCCTTTTAACGTCACTTTCGCATTTCTCTTAAGAAAGAAAACTTGATAAATCAAGTATAGTTTTATCCCACAAGCTCTCTCTTATTCTAAAGAAATCACTCAGGAAATTTTTCTCTAACAATTCAACAAGTTTATCTTACCCAATCAATTTATTGCATAAATTAGGCAAAATGATAAACTTACAAGAAATATCGCATATAATATTTTAATTTATAAGAATAATTTATCATCGTTCCTGTTGAATAAATCCCTTATATCGCAAAGCTTCTTTCATTTCAGCTGCTCTTTTAAATCCAACAAAATAATTTCTTTCATGGAATAAGCAGCAAAAATATCATAAAATTCTTAGAGAAAAGGATATGCACTTCTCTAACAACCAGTGCACTAAAATACCTTCTATCCGAAAATAAAAATATACTTTACATTTTTAGCATCTTAAACTGACCAAAAGTATAAAGTATAATGGGAGAGCGCGTGTTGCCCCCAAATACATAGAGAACAAAGAACAGCAATATTATTTTCTTTTTCTTCTGCAAAAGCATAAAAATGACATTACTTCTGCCGCAAAATCACAATAACCATGTTTTTTATCTGTCACAAGCCTAAAAAATAAGCCTCAACACTCTTTAAAAAAACTTTTATAAAAAAACTGCGCCATGAGAAACTGAAGAATGGTGCTAAATTCCTGCAAAAGCATAAGACAATTTTCAACCGATGTGATCCTTTACGAACAGAGCATATTGTATAGGCGAGATTTATTTTATCAAAAACAATTTTAAATTCGACAAAATGAAAGGAACCAAAAAAAACTTTTGGCGTTACTCAAGCAGTGAAAATTTTCACTCCAATGCAAATGATCACTATGAACACACCAATACAAATATAATGAATCAAGAGGGAAAAATATCATGGCCCATAATAAAACAACACAGCACGATAAAACAGCCGTAGAAAAAGACCTACAAGGACAATTAGAAAAGTTACGCACTGAAGTTTCAGGGATTACCTCAACTCTGACAGACCTTGGTGCAAACAAATTTAACGCCGCCAAAGACAAAGCAGAAAAACTATATCACTCAGCGAAAGAAAGTGGTGAAGACATGATGTCTCAAGCAAAAGAAAAAATCAGTGATCTTGAAAAAACCATGAATCAATGCGTTCGCAAAAATCCTGGCAAAAGCGTTTTGTTTGCCGCAGGGGTTGGTTTTATTCTTTCTCAATTACTGCGTCGTTAAGCAATGCATAAGTTTATCGCTCCTCTTTTAAACCATCTTGTCGGTGGAGGGCTTAAAAGCACAGTCAAACAAGTACGCCTTCAAGCAATTTGCTATGGGTTTATTGGCATTTCATTTTTCATGTCTTTGCTTTTTTTATGTACCATCGGTTTTATTGCGTTATGTTCTGTTATGAAGCCTCTTGCCGCCGCTAGTATCATGTTTTTAATTTGTCTTTCTCTTGCAGGATTAGGTCTTATTATCAGTCGGGTTTTCAAGGCTTATCAACGCTATGACCAACAAAAAAAGACAGAAGAACAACGCCACAAACTCATGACAGATGCGACCGTTTCCAGCCTTGCAGCTCTCAGTCAACATCTCCCTTTTGCCAAATTGGGTGTTCCCATTCTCGGACTTGCAACTTATTTTTTGTGGAAAAAAGATAAAAAAGACCGCTTTTCAAAGTAAAATATGTAAAACTGTCACTCTAAATTCCCCCTCAGTGTGCTTTCTTTTATAACAAAAGAAAGCACATTTTTTTCCTCATAGTCTCTTTAGCTTCTTCAAAAGCCTGAAAAGAAATCCCCTTCATTTTGGTTAAAAATTCCATAGAACCGCTACAATCTCTTTCAGATTGCACAACCCATGTTTCATAAACATAGCAACATGAGGCAATGCTTGCATTAAAAGTTCTGGTTTGATTTGAAGCCATTTATTGTTTTTTAAAGATAAGGATAGTTCGTTTTTGCCTTTCCCTATATTTTCATAAGCCATTTTTTCATGACCAAAGGTCACATCATCGATTTGAATTTATTCAGAGTTATCTGAACACTCGTTTTTGTTACAATGACTATTATAGTTAGGGGTTGTATGTTCTTTGTGTATCTTGCCAGCAAGATACGTGTATCTTGTTTTTGATGTTTTTTGCTTTAAAAATCTTTCTAAAATCCACTCAAAAAGACCTATTGCTTTACGCAATTTTTCCACCGAAGCTTTCGCCGGTCGTCCAATAATATGAATGATTTTTTGCATTCTAGAAAAAAGCAATAATGTAAATGGTGTAGATTCAATTGCTGCGTAAGAAGCTTTAATTTGCCGCACCAAGCCCTGAAAACAATGCAAAGCATCCTTTTGTTTGTTCTGAAACTCTAGGACTTCATCAACTTTTTGGGTAAGTTCATGGTATCGAGCAACAAGCATACGTAAATCAATACCGCAAGCTGTTATAATTCCATGACTACGGCTTCGAACTGAATAGCGTTTAAAGTTACCAGAATCCCGCATGACAACAAAACCACAATCATAAAGACTTGAAAGCAATATACTAACGCGTGATTCACTACGGCAAATTTCATTACCAAGACAGTAATTACTTTTAAAAACGATAGGAACTCCACCTTTTTCAAATGAAGATGTCGAAGCTGTATTCAATAAAGCCAAGAGAAGTTTACCTTCTGTCTCTTTAATCAAACCGGCTCTCTCTAATTTTCTAGCCAATCCAATCAATTGACCACGGCTTACAGAACCAATCTCAGCAGTTTCTGCTAATTTTCTAAATTCTATATGATGTGCATTTATCTTTCTTCCAGATGTTTTTTTAACCATAATTTTTAAAACCTCTCTATTGGAGGCAAAAAAAATGTTAAAAATATCCCTTTTCCACAAAATTTCTCTTGCAGAATGCATCACGATAAATTAAATTGGAAATTACTTTATTGTTTTAATTTACCGTATATGTAGTACGGACATTTTAGAAACCCTTCTGTTAACGCAGTTGGGTTTTTATTTTTTTGCCATTATATTTCCCTCTATTTGAAACGACTCATAGCTCGAAAAAAGCGTGTCAAGGTCAAAGCTATATTAAAAAAAATTCAATATGCTAAAGATTTCAAACAACTGTTTTTTGTGGCAATACAACTTATCACAACAGTAAAGCGAAATGACGTATAGGAAACGAAACGCGCTCTCCTATTGCACTGACCAACAGCAAACTTTAAACACAACAATTTTCCATGAAGAGAGTTGTCCACCAAGCCCTATGTGGCTTGTGGTTAACTTTTCCCTGATAAAGCCCGCAGTAGAATATTATCTTGATTTTTAAATAGCGCTTAAGAGGACGCTTTATCAATAATGGTCAATATTAATTATGGTCAATGGGATTATAGCTCCCGTGATCTCTTCGCCAATCTTCTGGTCGTTGAAATTTGCTCGACCACAAGCCATTTTGTGCTTTTTGAGCAGCCGATTGTAGGGTTTTATAGTCTGCTGGTGAGGGAAAGTGATGCTGATCTTTTGTCAACACCATCAACCCTTCAGCAAGCCCCAAACGTGCCAGATCAACCCCATCCACAAAACATTGTGCATAATGAACCTGTTGAATGACACGTGCTTGCCGACAAGTAACCTTTTTATCGATTGTTTTTGAAACAAGCCAAGCAGTAACAAAAGCCCCGCACGGCCACTTAACGCCATTGCGTGAAGCAAATTGCCTCATTTCACAGCTTTCCACACCATATAAGCGGATATCACGGACAATCTTTTTTCTCCATCCATCATCCACGGGTGTGATCATTTTAAAGGTCACACCACTTGTGACCTGTATAGCACCGGAATAAACCGGCACATTTTCTTCATAAAATTGTGATGCGAGTGGTTCTGAATGCAATACCACATTTTGTTGGTTTGCGTCTTGTTGGTTTGCATAATCTATCAATTGTGACTTTGGATTTTGAACGGAATTTTCTATTGTTTTTTCTGATCCTTTTAAAGGAGAAGTTTGAGTAAGTTGTTCATTATTTTTACTTAAATAAAAGTATCCAAAAATAATAATACAAATTAAGACAATATATTTAGGCGCTGCTCTAAGCTGTTTTAAAAGTATCATTTTGAATATTACTATATTTTTTGTTTAATAATTAAGAAAAGATTAAATAGTATTAATTTATCGATAGAAAAAATTATTTTTTTCATTTATATGATTCCCGAATAATATTTTGAATATTAATTTTTAAACAACTTAAACATAAAGCGGGGAAATTTTCATGAAAAACATGAATAATTCGTTCAGTTGTGAACATACCTTACAAAAAACTATTCTATCTAACACCCAAAAGAAATGGTTAACAGCAGCATTGATGCTGTTTATTGCCTTCATGGCACTGAGTGAACCAGCATTTGCAGATGGCGGCTTCGGAAAAATTGAAACTGCTCTTGATAAAATCATTGAAGCTTTAACAGGAAAAATTGCAACATCAATTGCAACCATTGCGGTTGCTGGTATTGGGCTTGCCTGGATTGCTGGTTATGTTGAAATGCGTAAAGCATTTTTTGTTTGTGTTGGCATCGGCATTGTTATGGGTGCATCGCAAATTGTATCAATGTTTTCCCATTAAACGTTGCCTTTCAAAGCCATGAAAGAGCACGACAAGCTAACAGAAGATACGTTATTTCTTGCTTGCACGCGCCCTGCAATGATCGCAGGCGTGACGGTGGAAGCTATGGGATTAAATGGGATAGGAACGATGATATTGTTCATTATGGCAGGCAATATTTTTCTTCTAACCTTTGGTGTGATGCTGCATTTCATATTCAAGGAAATCCTAAAGCATGACCATAACAAATTTCGTATTCTTCTGACATGGCAAAAGACATCTATTTTTGCCAGAAATTCGAGTCTATGGGGTGGGGGAAGTATTTCTCCATTACGATTAATTCGTAATTATGAGGAATTACAATGAATAGAACAGAGCGCAAACGTGAAAAGCAGCCAGAAGCGATCATTCCTTATGTGCGCCATGTCAATAAACACATCATTGCGCTGGATTCACGCGCTCTCATGTCCGTTATTAAACTTGAAGGGATTAACTTTGAGACAGCGGATATTATTGATCTGAACGTTCTTCACGAACAGCTCAATAATCTGTTTAAAAACATCGCGGATGAACGGATAGCGCTTTATAGCCATATTATCAGAAAGCGTGAAACCGTTTATCCGGATGGGACTTTTAGATCGGCATTTGCCAAGCAATTAGATGATAAATATCGTGAACGGATGATTTCACAGGAGCTTTATCGCAATGATCTTTATCTTTCTATTTTGTGGAATCCACACGTTGATCAAACGGATAAATTAGTGGAGTTTTTCAAACGTTTAGGCAAAGCCAAGCAAGAAAAGACAGAAGTTGACGCAGAGTCCATTCGCAAGCTTGAAGATATTACGACAGATCTTATTCAAAATTTAGAGCGTTATGGTGCAAAAAGACTGAGCCTTTATGAACATGAAGGTAATATTTATTCGCAGCAAAGTGAGTTTATCCACCAATTGGTAGGCGGTCGTCGTGAACGCATACCGTTGACATGGGGGACGATAGCGTCGACTGTTTATTCAGACCGTCTCATTTTTGGGAAAGAGATCATAGAAATACGCACCGAGGCGGGACAGCGTTTTGCGGGCATGTTTGGTTGGAAAGAATATCCAGCAAAAACCAGGGTAGGCATGGCGGATGGTTTGCTCACCCTTCCCTTTGAATTTATTTTCACCCAATCTTTTGTTTTCAAGAGCAAAAACATTGCCAAGCAGATTATGGGGCGCAAACAAAACCAAATGGTCAATGCAGGAGACCGTGCGGGCTCACAAATTATGGAACTGGATGATGCGCTTGATGATCTTGAATCCAATCGTTTTGTTTTAGGGGAGCATCATTTATCATTGGCAGTTTTTGCTGATACGCCACAAGAGTTAGCGGATAATCTTGCCAAAGCGCGTTCTCGTCTTACAGATGGTGGGGCTGTGATTGCACGGGAAGATTTAGGGTTAGCGGCGGCTTGGTGGGCACAATTGCCTGGCAATTATGCTTATCGCACCCGCTCTGGGGCGATAACCAGCCGCAATTATGCAGCGCTTTCTCCATTTCATTCTTTTCCGGTTGGAAAAATAGATGGCAATGTGTGGGGACCAGCGGTAGCCTTGATGAAAACCTCTGCTGGTTCACCGTTTTATTTTAACTTTCACTTTGGTGATTTAGGCAATACGTTTGTTTGTGGTCCCTCTGGTTCTGGGAAAACGGTTATTGTCAATTTTCTTTTAGCACAACTTCAAAAGCATGATCCCAATATGGTCTTTTTTGACAAAGATCGGGGTGCAGAACTTTTTGTCAGAGCGGGTGGCGGCACTTATATGCCCTTGAAAAATGGTAGACCGACAGGCATAGCCCCCTTGAAAGGCTTAGACTATAACAATCCAGCAGATAGAGTTTTTTTACGCCAATGGATTATAAAGCTTGTTTCTTCTGAAGATCAAAAGATCAGTGAATCAGAAAGACAAGACATCACGGCGGCTGTTGAGCAGCTTGCCTTGTTGCCCAAAGAACAACGGACGATCTCTGCCTTACAAATGTTTTTTGACACCACGCATAGGGAGGGGATATCGGGTCGTTTAGAAAGATGGTGTAAAGGCAATGCCTTAGGGTGGGTTTTTGACAATCCTGATGACGACATTGGCATTGATGCAAAATTTATTGGTTATGACATGACGGATTTTTTAGACAATAATGAAATTCGTCCTCCGTTAATGATGTATCTTTTTCATAGAATTTTGTCTCTGATTGATGGGCGTCGTATTATCATTGTCATTGATGAGTTTTGGAAAGCCTTAGAGGACGATTCCTTTAAAGCCTTTGCGCAAGACAGGCTGAAGACCATTCGTAAACAAAATGGTTTGATGTTGTTTGCAACACAATCTCCCAAAGATGCGATCAATTCGACCATTGCTCACACCATTATAGAGCAATGCCCCACACAGATTTATTTTCCCAATCAAAAGGGCAATCATGGGGATTATGTAGAAGGTTTTAAATTATCGGACAGAGAATTTAACCTGATACAATCAGAATTAAGCCGTGAGTCACGGCGTTTTCTCATCAAACAAGGGCAAAGTTCTGTTGTAGCAGAACTGAATTTACGGGGCTTTGATGATGAAATAGCCATTTTAAGCGGCACCACCAAGAATATTGAACTCCTAGAGACCATTATGGATGAAGTTGGACAATCTCCAGAAAAATGGCTTCCTATTTTTCAAGAAAGGTCAAAACAATGAAAAAACTTTTATTGGCAACAGCCCTTTGCACAATTTCTTTTGGCTTTCAAACAAATGCCTTTGCTATCGTGGTATTTGATCCCACAGCTGTTGGACAAATAATGAAACAAGTCCAGCAAGGCACACAACAGCTTGGCAAATTGCAAGAACAAATTCAACAAGGCAAACAACAGCTTGAGCAATTAAAGAGTCAACTCGATCAAGCGAAACAATTATATAACTCTTTAAATGTCAAGCCTGACATCTCGGGATTGAAAGAAATGTTTAACAAGCAAGGGAGCAGTGGCGCCCTTCCTTCTGATTTTAACCACTTTCAACAATCGATGGGCAGCGGCGGTGGCGGTGGTGGCGGCGGCGGGAGCAGCAGCAAAAACGCGCAAAAATGGCAAGAAGAACTTAAATACAAAGAGCCCTCAGGCGGAGCAGGCTCAAAAGAGGCAGTTGATGCTTTTTACGCAGAGGAAGTGAAAAAAGCCGAACAGCGCGTAGTAGGACAAGCAGCAAAAGGCCAAGACGTCTACGAAGAAGCCAGTGAAACACAAAAAACCATTAACAAGCTGCTTGACGAACTTGGAAGTACTGAAGATGCGGGTAAAATTCAAGGCATTCAAGCGCAATTAGCAGCGGTACAAGCAAAACTCCAAACACAAGTTCTCCAAATGCAAGCCGCCGCAATGATTCAACAAGCAGAAGAAAAAGCGGCAGAAAGACGTGAAATGGAAGAATTTAAAGCACGTTACAAAGCTTTAGCCCAAAAACTGCGTGGTCAATAAACGAGAAAAAAGAGGGGCTTGAATATGAACAAGATCATCATAACAACATTGCTACTTTGCACAGGGCTGATCACGGCTGGTTGTGAAAAAACCTATAGCGTAGAAGAACTTAAAAAAATAAAAAACTGATGGAAGAAGTATTAGTGAAATGTTTGACGTCAGGGGATTTGAATTCGAAAAATTGTAAAAATGCAGAGCAAGCTGAACTTGAAACCCGCAAAAAATGGGGAGATTTTAGCTCGACAAATGACGATAAACAAGAATCTGAAAAGAAACAGGACAATAAATAATGAATAAAGTTCTCATAACAACATTGCTACTTTGCACAGGCCTCATCACAGCTGGATGTGAAAAAACCTATAGCGTCGCAGAATTTAAAAAAGATAAAAATTTACGCCTAGAGTGGGATGCTAAATGTGGATTTGCAGGGACTTCAAAAAACTGTGAAAACATGCGTTTAGCATTTTTAGAACTTGAAAAAGAATATGAAGCAAAAGCTGAAGAAAGAGCACGTGAAGCGGCAGAAGAGCGTAAGAAAGGTATGGATGCACTTCTGGCGAAACAAAAAGCTGAATATGAAAAATGGAAAGCTGAATTTGAAGCTAAAAAACGAGCTAAAGCCGAACAAGAAGCAAAAGAACGGGCGGCAGAAGAACAACAAAATAACCATTAAGACATAATGAAGAGCGGAGCATCTCAATGGCAGTAGAAAGCAAAGGCATATTCACTAAGATAGACAATATGTTGATGGATCCCATTACAGAGGCAATGGATAGCGCCATTACACATCACTATTGCACTTTAGCTGCTCAACTTAAATAACCTTACAGACTATACAATAGATTTATGGCAACATTATGTCGCTGCCCTAGATTTATCATCACTGGTTATAAAAAACCAGAACATAGCAGAATTTAAAGATTGTGCTCAAACCTTGTAAAACTGAAAGAAAGAAGGGGAAATACTATGAATAAAGTTCTCATAACAACATTGCTACTTTGCACAGGGCTCATCACAGCTGGATGTGAAAAAACCTATAGCGTCGCAGAATTTAAAAAAGATGAAAAATTACGCCTAGAGTGGGATGCTAAATGTGGATTTGCAGGAACTTCAAAAAATTGTGAAAACATGCGGTTAGCATTTTTAGAACTTCAGAAAGAATATGAAGCAAAAGCAGCAGAAAGAAGCCGTAAAGCAGCAGAGGAGTATAGGAAAGGTATAGATGAACTTATGGCTAAACAAAAAGCTGAACATGAAAAATGGAAAGCTGAACAAAAAGCAAAAGAACAAGCCAAGAGAGAAGCAGAAGAGCGCACTAAAACCGAACGAGAAGCGAAAGAAAAAGCTGAACAAAAACAAGATAGTAATTAAATCAGAAATAATCATATTTGTAAAAGTTTGATGAAATGGACGTGCAATGGCATTTGAAAATATAACCATATTTACTGATATGAATAGCTTTGTAACGAAGACTCTTGAAGATATAATGGATAAAACTATTAATCACATTTCGTCGGGGTTAAGTGCCCCACTTAAAGCGTCTTGTACAATCTACGTTATATTTATGGGATACAATATCATCTATGGGCGTTCTTCCACGCCTTTATGGGAGTTTATAGCGACAGCTTTCAAACTCGGCATCATAGTTGCTCTCGCTACAAACACTGCTCTTTATAATGCGTGGGTTAGGGATATATTTTTCAATGATCTGCCGAATGCCATTGCAAATGTCACACAAGGTGCAGCACACTCGGATCAAAATGTATGGGATGATCTGCTAAGACAAGCAGGTGCACACGTTTTTGACGCATCAGGTAAGTACACGGGATGGACTCAAACGGGTAAGTTTCTTGTGACATGGCTTGCTGGTTTTTTCTGTTTAATAAACGCCACGGCAATGGCTATAATTGGTTTTGTCGTCTCAATGTTTGCTAAGCTGGGTTTGTTTCTTGTCCTATCAATAGGACCACTCTTCATAAGCCTCTCTATGTTTTCATCAACCAGAAAATTTACGGAAGCATGGTTAGGACAAATTGTAAATTTCATCATTTTGCAGGTATTAGTCGTGCTGCTTGGTGGTCTGTATGTCCAATTTGCAATAAAAATTTTCTCAGGAACACTTGAAGATATAATGTTTTCCTTAATTAATTTCTCAGCTGTTGGCCTTTGTGGTATTTACCTTTTCACCAAACTCCCTGATGTCGCATCAGCTTTAGCCTCTGGGGCTGTTTCTTTCACAAGTGCAATAACTGGAACGCAACGTGCTGGGAAAGAAGCTTTTCGCGCTGCTAAAGCAACAGCCAACACGATAGCAAAGGGCGTTAAAAAATTAGCATCACTATTAGCAAAGGCCTAAGTTCAAATGCGGAAATTTAAAAAAATTGGGATTATCTTACCATTTCTCTTTCTCAGTGGCTGTATGTCTTCATCACACACACTGAAGTCACTCCCAAAGTGTGATGGATATTCTAAACGTCCACTCAACAGATCAATGTGGAATTGGGAAGGGAAAAAACCCACGCCCACGCCCATTATCATCAGTAACAACACACCTTCACCCGTGAAAGAAGGTAAGCTGGAAACGCTTCTGGCACAAAAATTAACGGATGAAGAAATCAAATCTTACAAAAATTGCGGGCAAAAAGCATGAAAGAAAAAGACATAGAACAATACATTGCTGAAGCACGCTCGTTCGATCAGGATCGCATGCTCGCCTCACGCCGCACCACCCGCGTCTCGCTTGCCATTGCCGGCATAGCCGTTGCGGTTGCAATAATGTCTTCTCTCGCGGTCATCACCCTCACACCCCTTAAAACCGTGGAACCTTTTGTCATCCGTGTGGACAATTCAACCGGCATTGTTGAAGTTGTGGAAGCCCTAAAAGAAGGTCCCACCAATGTCGACGAAGCAATCACACGCTACTTTGCTGCAAAATATGTCCGCTCCCGTGAAGGCTTCACCACAGAAGAAACACAACACAATTTCCAAACCGTCTCTCTCCTCTCCTCTTCTGAAGAACAGGAAAGATTTGCCAGCTGGTATGGAGCAAGAAATCCCCAAAGTCCTCAAATTCTCTATAAACACGCCTCCGTTACAATAACAATAAAATCAATCTCCTTTATCAATGACGATGTTGCCCAAGTGCGTTACTACAGAACCATTCATGACAATGAAACCAACAAAGAATTCATCACCCACTGGGTTGCAACACTTACCTTTGAATATATCAATGCCCCTATCTCTGTCCAAAACCGTTTGATAAATCCTCTAGGGTTTATTGTTAGTGAATATAGAACCGATCCGGAAGTGGTCAACTGATCATGACAAAAAAAATTCTTTTTCTCATTCTTAACATCGCTATTACCCTCTCTCCTATACCGATAAGCCATGCCAGTATTTTTCCCACCCGCGCGCCAAGCGATAGCCGCATTCGCTTTATCAACTATGATGCTTATAATGTCACAAAAATTATTGGCTCCATACGCTCATCGGTACAAATAGAATTTTCTCCCAATGAAGAAATTGCCCATGTGGCAATTGGCAACAGCGTTGCATGGGAAGTCGCTCCCGCTGGCAATATTCTTTTCCTCAAAGCAAGAGAAGTCCAACCCATTACCAATCTCCAAGTCGTCACCACAAAGCTTGATGGCTCAAAGCGCTCCTATCAATTTGAACTCATGGTCAAAGATGGGGAAATTTCCTCTGGACAAGAAACATATTTCCTTGTGAAATTTCGCTACCCACAAGAAGAAGCAGAACAAAGAAGACTCGCAGCCCTTATGCGACAAGAAAAACAACAAGCTCAGCGTATCGATAATGTCTTCAACGCTTATGAAACCTACGGACCACGCAATTGGGCTTACACCGCTCAAGGCTCAAGCGTGCTCGAACCCTCCTCCGTTTATGACAATGGCAAAACCACAACATTTACATTTCCAGACAACCAAGAAATCCCTGCCATTTACATCGTCAACAATGACGGTACAGAATCGCTGGTTCCCAAAACCACAAGAGGCAACATGGTTATTGTCCATGCCATTAGCGCGCACTTCACCCTAAGAAAGGGAAAAAACGTCCTATGCGTCTTTAACGAAGCCTATCAACCAAAAGGCACCAATCCAAATACCGGAACAACCTCACCATCTGTTGAACGTAAAGTTGCATCAGATCTTTAAATAAGCGGGAATTGAAGGGGACAACACATGAGTGATAAACCAATCATCGAAGATCGTGGATCTATTGGGGATGGCAAAAACAATAGCGCCAAAACCGCAGGCAAAAAAATAGTTGTCGCAATTGCCTGTATAGGAATCTGCGGCTATGTGCTCTGGAACATCTTATCCACCCCCACAGAACAAAAAAACACCGCAAAAGCTCATAAAAAACAAGAACAAAGCTTTCACAACACCCTCGCGCCTTTAGAGCTCGCCCCCTCTGACCCGCGTGCCAACATAGCGCCAATAACCTTACCACCCCCACAACCACTCGCACCAGAGCCCAAAAAAGATGACCCACTACTTGATGCCGCAAGACGTGCCCCTGTTCTCGCTTTTGCCAAAGGCTCTAAATCTGAATTAAAAGACATCGTCAACACTGCTCTAAACCCCCTTGACAAATTCCATGCCCTTGAAAATCTCGCGAATGCGCAAAATTCTCCTGCCCTTCAAAACACACAAAATTTTGCAACCCTTTTAAAACCCACCACAACAGAAGAAACAAAAGCAAAACTCATCGGCAATAGAAACTTTATCATCGCCATGGGAACCTCTATCCCCTGTATCTTAGAAACGGCATTAAACAGCGACCAACCAGGCTTTGCAAGCTGCATCATCAACCGTGATATCCTCTCTGACAATGGACGCGTTGTTTTGCTTGATAAAGGAACCCAAGTCATTGGAGAATACCGCGGTGGGATAAAACAAGGTCAATCTCGCCTCTTTGTGCTCTGGACAAGAGCCAAAACCCCAACCGGCGTTATCATTCCCCTTGCCTCACCAGCAACCGACAGTTTAGGCAGAGCCGGTTTTGATGGCAACATCAACACCCATTGGTGGGAACGCTTTGGCTCTTCCCTTTTACTCACCGTTATTGATGGTGTCACAACAAACCTCACCAATAGAATGCAAAAAAAATCCAATAACACAGGTACAAACAACTCTGCGGGTGGTGGTTTTGAAGGCGCCGACAACATTGGAAAAGATACTGCCACTATTGCCCTTGAAAATCAAATCAACATCCCTCCTACTCTAGAAAAATTTCAAGGCGAACTCGTCAACATCTTTGTAGCAAGAGATCTCGATTTTTCATCTGTCTATAAACTAGTCGTAAAAAGCAAAAGAAACCGCTCTACTCCCAGCTATTCCTTTTTTCATTAAGCCAATAAAGTCATATTATGCCATCAGCCAAAAATGCAGAACGAGCCTCTATCGTTTTAACAAAATTAAAAATCTTAGATGACTTCCTCAATAATGAGAATTTATTTGAAATTGTCATCAATCGCCCCGGCGAAGTAATCGTTGAGGGTCCAGATGGTTGGCAAACCCACATCTTAAAAGAACTAACCTACGGCGAACTAGAAGGGATTGCTAAAGTTGTTGCTGCCTATACAACTCAGAAAATCAGTGTAGAAACCCCGGTTCTCTCCGCAACACTGCCAAACAACGAACGCATACAAATTGTTATGCCTCCAGCTGTTGCAGCCAATACCATTAGCATGACCATTCGTAAACCTTCATCACGCACTTTTTCTCTTGAAAGTTTACATGAAAACAATCTGTTTTCTGTCGCCCAAAACACCAGTTTCACCCCCACGCAACAAATGACTGAACGGTTATCGGAACTCTCTGATACAGAAAAAGAGCTAACAGATCTCTTTATCGCTAAAGATTTTTGCACCTTTTTAGAAAGAGCCGTTATTACACAACAAAATATCTTAATATCGGGCAAAACCGGTTCAGGGAAAACAACCCTCTCCAAAGCTTTAATTGCAAAAATCCCTGACTATGAACGAATTCTCACCATTGAAGACACGCCAGAACTTGTCGTTCCGCACGCCAACAAAGTCCAACTCTTTTATTCAAAAGATAACCAAGGCTTAGCAAAAGCAGGCGCAAAAGAACTGCTTGAATCAGGCTTACGCATGCGCCCCGACAGAATCCTTCTACAAGAGCTGCGTGATGGTACAGCCTTTTACTATATCCGTAATGTCAACTCTGGTCACCCCGGCTCCATTACCACCGTCCACGCCTCAACAGCCCTTGCAGCCTTTGAACAAATGACCCTTTTAGTCAAAGAAAGTGACGGTGGTGGTAATTTAGCACGCGATGATATCCGCGGCTTATTAATCTCGATGATAGATGTCATCATCCAATGTAAACGTCTCGAAGGGAAATTTCGTGTAACAGAAATCTATTACGACCCCTTCAAACGCCGTGATGCCTTTTAAAAACTGTCGAAATGACTTAAATAACTCATTCATATCTTTCGCAAAGTATACATCTTATCCTTTTGCATTCTTTTCAAAAGTTTTAAGCGTTTTCGCATTAGAAATAGACATATCAAATGGCAATCCTCTTTCATCAACAACTTTAGCTAAAGAAATTCGTATGAAATCAGACACCGTAAGTCCTAAACTTGCTAATATTTCACCGGCTTCTTTTTTCAACTTCTTATCTATATTTGCTCGAACAACATCTTTTGAATCTACAGCTACGCTCATAGTAAACCTCCTTTATGCTGTTAAAGCCTTTTTAAGAGCACAATTTACAGATTTTGGCTCGTTTTCAATGACAGAAAGCAATATCTTAGAAGATGTATCGATAGAATATCATCCCCATTCCCAATCACGCATGCGCCCCACAAAAAAACCACAACATACCGAAAATAATATCTATAACCTAATATTTTTTCTGATTTTTTTGACATCAACATTTGCAGGAATATGGACCCCAAATTCAGTATCCGCTTCACCTTTAGCTTCAGACAAGAGCCTCACGAACACTTTGTAATATACCAGATCCTGCTTTATTTGTCTTATCCATTATTATTCTTTTCGATATTCATCAAGGCGCAGTATAAAAATTTTCTTCAACGCATTCCTCTCTGATTTTATCAAATTTCCTCAAGATGATTAACTGTAAACATCTTCGATCAACACCGGAATATTTTGACCACCAAAAAAGGGTATAACCCTATATCTCCCTCTTTTACCCCTTATGCTTTAAAACCTAACTTTCCTTGGCTTCCCCTCCCGTACCTTCCATAAAATCACCAGCATCTGGATGAGCAGCAATAAAAGAAACAATATCAAATAATCCTTCAAGCGATATGCCTTCTTCTTTTGCAGAAATTCAATAAGCTGCCGTTTCAATCACGGTTTGCATACATCATTCAATATATACGGAAACACCCATAACGATAATGATGTAAATTAAAAGCTAATTTGAAGTGAATGATCTGAAACATTAAATACCTAAATTACGAAACAAATCATTCATATCTTTCGCAAAATATACATCTTATCCTCTATCACTTTGCTCAAAAGTTTTAAGCGTTTTCGCATTAGGAACATACATATCAAACGGCAATCCTCTTTCATCAACAACTTTAGTTAAAGAAATTCGTATGAAATCAGACACCGTAAGTCCTAAACTTGCTAATATTTCACCGGATTTTTTAACGCCCTATCTATGCGGGCACGTACAACATCTTTTGTCACACCCATATTAAACCTCCTTTGATTACCTCTCTTTTATCATATGACTTAATAGGGCTTATACAGCATAAAGCTTTATCCTTGCCCTCACCGTATCATATCTATTGATCTTGCACGCGCTATTGCGTTGATTTTCTCCTGTTGTCTCTGTTGCAAAAATTTAACAACCATTTGAAGCTCTTTTATGCAATCTTTATCATGAGACTGTTCTTTGGGGATCACTTTTGATAAATCAAAACCATATTTATGAATGGCATCATGTCCAAAACGTTTATCTAAAGCACTTTGTAGCTTTAAAAATTCTTCACTAACCTGCTCTGGTATCTTTGAATAACTATCACGACCAGCTTCAACATTTTTCATAAAAGTCACTGCTTCTTGTGAAAGTGACGGAACCTCTACTTTTAACTGTTCACGCTCCCGTGTAAACCTATCCATATGTGTCTCATAAGAATTCTTATAAAAGGATTGAAGCGATCTCATAGTAGAAACAGCAAGAGGAACATGAGAAAGCGCTTCTTTTCGTTCTTTTCCTGTAGCCTTAAATTTATCGATAAAACGATCTGACCCACGCAGTTCACCCGCTCTATCAGGTGCCCTATCCAAAATATCAGGAAGTTTATCGCCTTTACCTGCTAAAATCGTTTGCTCAATCCTAAGCGCAGCCTCTTGTGGATCTTTATAAATAAATGCTAAACGACTGTTTAACTCCTTAAACATATCAACGTAAGATTTTTTATTTCTAAGAGCGTTTAACACCTTCTGTTCTAGATCAGAGTTATCCGTATAAGCAGCAAGGTATGGCGCTTTTTCTGTTGCTTCTAACGTAGCATTAACATCCCTTTGCGATTGCTCAACTTCAAGTTCTTCTTTTTGAAGTCTGCTAAAAGTTGTCTTTTCTCTATCCCAAAGGGTTTCAATCTTCTCTTTTTGTTGTTCTAAGCACTCTTTATTAAGATCAACGCAAAAAGCAATATTTTTGCCAATACCTTGAGAAACATCATCCCTTTTATTTTCTGTAAACTTGGTAAGATTCTTATAGATGAGTGCAGACAGATATTCTGAATTACCAAAATGTGCTTCAATTGACGCACGTGTCATTTCTTGTCGCTCAATACCCTTCCAGTTGATATGATAACCAGCTTCACAAGCAAGTTGCACCATAAATTCGCGCTGAGTGCGCCCATTCCCCTCTCGAAACGGATGCAACGCATTCAACTCACCCATGTAATATCCAGCCCTTTGACTAAAGTCATAAGTGCCAAGACCACGCAGATACTGTTCTTTTGCAAGCTTTTGTGTAATCTTCGGTGCATAACTTTCAATCTGATTATAACTAGCAAACATACTATTGCCTTTGGCAATATCCACTAAACGAACTTGTCCCGCCCATTCATATATGTCACCAAACAGTCTTCTATGGATCTCTTTCATGTAATTCAGATCAAACTCACCACGAATAGGAGTATGTACAAATTCGAAAGATTTTACATAAGAAATCGTAGATTCTACACGTTGCAGTGTGGCTTCATCTTTAATACCAAGCCGATTATACATCACACCAGTTTCAGGATCAGTATAAGGATCACCGCTCCCCTTATACTTCACCACGTTTTACCCTCTCCATATAATCTTTGAGGATATCACTTGTTTCAAGCTCTCCAATAATAACACGTTCCATTTGCTCAACGACTTTTGGATCTGGCTCTAATCCCTCTAAACGTTGGCTTGCCAATGCATTTTCAGCATAAAAGCGACGCAGCTTAATTTCCTCTTCACTCAACATATAAAACCCTCCTTTGCTTACATTTATTATAGCCAAGCAGACTATAGAAACAAGATTTTATTGCCTTATCTTACCGTGTCACATCTTTTGCCTTTATCCGCGCTATCGCGTTATTTTGCTCTTCCACATGTCTCTGTTGCAAAAATTTAACAACCATTTGAAGCTCTTTTATGCAATCTTTATCATGAGACTATTGTTAAAAAATTGCTTTTGATAAATCATAATTTGTTTGCATAGCAAGCCAAGCACGTGCTGTGCTTACACCAGACATTTCAAGCCTAATAGCAAGATTAGCACTCATAGCAGCTTTTCCATTTAAAACTCTAGAAAGTGCTCCACGAGATATACCAAGCCACTCTGCTGCTTCATTCACGGATAAACCAAGCTCTTTGATCACATCTTCACACAATAACTCACCGAGATGTGAAGGATTCTTCATCATTGTTTAGACCTCCTTTTTGATGATAGTCTAGATAATCGACCATTTTGACATCTATGCTATCAAAGCAAAATATTACGCGACATTTTCCATTTACAGTAACAATTTCCATTTACAGTAATTGACTAATAATCCTTGAAATCACTTTTTAGCAAATGTAATCAAAAGGACGCATAACTTAAATCATTTGGCGATATAGCACCTTCAAGAACACCTAGAATACACTTTAATTTTTGCGCATGGGCGGTTCTAACCCCTTTAGTCGTGCCAGTATTATAAAAAGCTTCAATCCTTTTAGGTTTAAATCCTAAAATCATAAGATACAAAAAACGTTCATTATTTTTATACTACACGGCTTTTTTACTTTATAAACATTAGAACTATCGTGAAAAAATTGCTCATTCTCATCTCTCTCTCATTATTCTACTCATTATTGGAAAAGTATAAGTTCATAATTAGAAGGCGCTAAACGTAATAGGAGCGCATCATATCCCCAATTGGCAGCTGCACTTAGAAACATAACGACGATATAACCAATGACCATTGCTGTTTGATGTTCATAAGGCGCTGCCCCCGCTGTATATCCAGTAAAAAGAATGAATAAGACTAATAAATCCCCCTGCTATAAACTCTGTTAAAATAATAACCGGTTTACGAATAAGCAAAAGAAAAAGGAAAATCAAAAAAAGACATCTTTTTAATATCTTATGAACTAGAGAAAACTATACGCATTATAGTTATTAGAATTGGACTTTTCTCTTTTTTATTTAATTTATTAGCAGATAGAGTATCCATTACCGTTATTACATCACTCACATAGTTAATAATCACACCCTTCATAATTGCCAAAATCCCACATTACAATAAGCCCTTTATCAAAAGATGATCTGATAATTTTCTCAAAAAATTCAAGATTCCTCAAGTGCAGTACCCATGCGTACATCATGATGAATAATAACATCCATCAACTCTGTCACGACTGTGTCCAATACTTCTCGTGCATCGCCTTCAGCCATAAGGCGGATAACCGGCTCAGTTCCAGAAGCGCGGATCACCAGCCGTGCCTCTTTTCCCAACCGCTTTTCTGCTTGATCAATGGCCGCTTTGACGGGATTTTTTTTCAAAACATTTTTATTTTTAATCGTTACATTTTTTAAAATTTGCGGTACAGGTTCAAACCGTTTACACAATTGGCTCATAGGGCTTTGGCTTTCCTTCATACAGGCTAAAATCTGCAATGCAGCCACCAAGCCATCACCCGTTGTACCGAAATCACTGAGCACGATATGCCCAGAAGCCTCACCACCAACATTATATCCCTTTTGGCGCATAGCATCGACAACATAACGATCTCCAACATTTGTCCTTACAAGGTGCAACCCTTTACTGTTCAAGAAACGCTCCAGTCCCAGATTTGACATAATCGTTGTGACAACACCATTGCGCCGTAATCGTCCCATTTTATGCCAATTTTCAGCAATGACAGCAATCAACTGATCTCCATCAACCGTTTGTGCTTTTTCATCAACAATGAGAACACGATCCCCATCTCCATCAAGAGCAATCCCTACATCAGCACGCACTTCATGCACTTTTCGTTTTAAAGATCTTAAATCGGTTGATCCACATTTTTGATTAATATTGGTCCCATTGGGCTCATCATGAATAGCAAAAACCTCAGCCCCCAATTCCCATAAAGCACGGGGAGCCGCTTTATAAGCAGCCCCATTGGCACAATCCACAACAATACGCAAAGCATCTAAGCGAACATCACGCGGCAAAGTTCGTTTAGCATATTCAATATAACGATAAATATCTCCCTCAACCCGTTTTGCATAACCAATTTCAGCAGAACTTGCTAAAGACTTTGAAAGATCTGTATCGATCAATTGTTCAATTTTCGCTTCCATATCATCTGAAAGTTTAAAACCATCAGGACCAAAAAGTTTAATTCCATTATCATAGAACGGATTATGAGAAGCAGAAATCATCACCCCAAGATCCGCTCGCAAAGAGCGGCAAAGCATTGCAACAGCAGGTGTTGGCACTGGACCCAATAAAAAAGCTTCCATCCCCGCAGCAGTCAATCCTGAAACCAAAGCGTTTTCCAACATATAACCAGATAATCGTGTATCCTTACCAATCACCACACGATGAGATTGATGTTGTGAGCGAAATAAAACCCCTACAGCCATCCCTACCTTCATGGCAAAATCAGGTGTCATAGGAAATGAATTGGCTTTCCCCCGAATTCCATCTGTACCAAAATATTTTTGCACCATGCCTCTTTCCTTTAATATATAATTCTTCCCTTAATATATAATTCTTCCCTTGGCTTTTTTTAAAACCCTAACAAGCCCCCTTGGTACAATAATCCCCTCCCCATATAAAATCAGATCATTGATCTAAACCTCCATGCATTTAGACAATCAAAAAACCTATTCACCAACGACACATCTAAACCACTCTCAACCAATTATGTTCACACCCTCGCACATAAAAGCAATATTATCTCCTCAAAATACTTTATACATCCCTTGAACATAATCAACGGATCACCTCATACAGTTGCTAAATCCGTAAAGAAACCCAGCACCAAACCTCAAACCTTACAAAATCCACAAGGAAATCTATCGCCTCACCTCACACACTTGCCAAATCCGTAAAGGAACCCAGCACCAAACCTCAAACCTTATAAAATCCACAAGGAAACCTATCGCCTCACCTCATACAGTTGTCAAATCCGTAAAGAAACCCAGCACGAAACCTCAAACCTTACAAAATCCACAAGGAAACCTATCGCCTCACCTCATACAGTTGTCAAATCCGTAAAGAAATCCAGCACCAAACCCCAAACCTTACAAAATCCACAAGGAAACCTATCGCCTCACCTCATACAGTTGTCAAATCCGTAAGGAAACCCAGCACGAAACCTCAAACCTTACAAAATCCACAAGGAAACCTATCGCCTCACCTCATACAGTTGTCAAATCCGTAAAGAAACCCAGCACCAAACCTCAAACCTTACAAAATCCACAAGGGAACCTATCGCCTCACCTCACACACTTGCCAAATCCGTAAAGGAACCCAGCACCAAACCTCAAACCTTACAAAATCCACAAGGAAACCTATCACCTCACCTCATACAGTTGCCAAATCCGTAAAGGACAATACCACCTCGCCTTGTAGCCTGCTAAAGCTGTTATTATACAACGGCTTTGCTTAATTTTTTGCTTCCATATTTTTGCAAATATTACATTAAAGGCGCAAGCTTTGCTTGCGCCTTTCTCAAAGAGTTTAAAAGTTTTCCTAAAACATCGTTACTCAAGCGTTATTAAACAGTTCTTATTTTTCTTTATCATCTCCCGCAGTATTGGACTTCTTTTCAGCATTACTTTTAGAGCGGTTGACTGATTTTGTAGTACCTTTTGTGCTTTGCGCTTTTTTCTCAGTCTCATCCGATCGGACTTCATTAGACTGAGCCTCCTTAGGCTCAACATCACCGGATTTTGCTGCTTTTTTCCCAACAGCTGCTGCTTCTACTTTGCCTGCCTCGCCTTTATCGGCCTCTACTTTATGAGGCGCTGTTTTAGGGACTGCTTCAGCGTTTTTTTCATCTACCACTGTTGTCTCTGTCTTCATTTTTCCAGTTTTTGGAACAGAAGACCCCCGTAGCGGAGCACCCTCATCTTTCTGAGTGCGTGAAGGGGTCTTTCCTGCGATAACTTCGTTAATTTCAGCGCCTGTTAAAGTCTCATATTCCAACAAACCTTGTGCCAAAGCAAACCATTCTTTTCTTTTTGTTTTTAAAATGTTGGTCGCATTTTTATAGGCATCATCAATCAGCTTACGCACTTCCATATCAATCATGCGCGCTGTTTCTTCAGAGACATTTTGTGTTCGCGCAACAGAGTGACCCAAAAAGACTTCATCTTGGTTATCGCCATAAGCTACATTCCCAAGCAGATCAGAAAATCCCCACCGTGTGATCATTGCGCGTGCTAATTTAGTTGCTTGCTCAATATCAGAAGAAGCACCGGAGGTGATATTTTCCTTTCCAAACTTTAATTCTTCAGCCACACGTCCACCCATCATAATAGCCAAACGAGAAATCATCCACCGATAACTCATGGAATAGCGATCGCCTTCAGGCAATTGCATCACCATTCCCAATGCTCTTCCCCTTGGAACGATTGTTGCTTTGTGGACAGGATCAGCAACCGGCACATTAAGAGCCACAATAGCATGCCCTGCTTCGTGATAAGCAGTGAGTTCTTTTTCCTCTTGTGTCATAGCGGTTGAACGACGTTCAGCCCCCATCATCACCTTATCTTTGGCATCTTCGAATTCTTGCATCGTGACAACTCTTTTATTACGGCTCGCAGCCATAAGAGCAGCTTCATTGACCAGATTCATCAGGTCTGCACCGGAAAATCCTGGTGTTCCCCTTGCCAAAATCTTTAAATCAACGTTAGGCGCTAAAGGCACGTTGCGCACATGCACTTTCAAGATTTGTTCACGGCCAGAAACATCAGGGTTTGGCACAACAACTTGTCGGTCGAAACGCCCTGGTCTTAACAAAGCGGGATCAAGCACATCGGGACGGTTTGTTGCGGCAATGAGAATAATACTTTCATTGGGCTCAAACCCATCCATTTCGACAAGCAACTGATTTAAGGTCTGTTCACGTTCATCGTTTCCACCACCAAGTCCAGCCCCCCGATGACGTCCAACAGCATCGATTTCATCGATAAAGATAATACAAGGTGCATTTTTTTTAGCCTGTTCGAACATATCGCGCACACGGCTCGCCCCAACACCAACAAACATTTCAACAAAATCAGACCCTGAAATGGTAAAGAATGGCACATTGGCTTCACCTGCCACAGAACGTGCTAGCAAAGTTTTACCGGTTCCTGGAGGACCAACAAGCAAAACACCGCGTGGAATACGCCCCCCTAAGCGTTGAAATTTTTGTGGTTCGCGTAAAAATTCAACAATTTCTTGAAGATCTTGCTTTGCTTCTTCAACGCCAGCAACATCTTTAAAGGTAACACGTCCTTGCGCTTCATTAAGCAATTTTGCTTTTGATTTCCCAAATCCCATTGCACCGCGTGATCCATTTTGCATTTGCCGCATAAAAAAGACCCACGCCCCCACGATAATAATAACAGGCAATAAGGAAAAGAGGAGATTGAGGAAAATGCTATTTCCAGAGCTTTCCGGAACAGCTTTAACATTAACGTTTTTGCTTTCCAATTTTTGTATCAAACCTGGATCGCGAGGAGCATAGGTTGAGATAGTTCTATGTTCAACGGTTTGTCCTGTTAATTTTTGACCTTGAATGGTCACAGATTTCAACTCATTATTCTCAACTTTTTGCAAAAATTCAGAATAGGAGACTTCTCCACCACCAGAACGCTGACTATCTCCATTAAAGAGAGAAAACGACACAATCAAAATGAAGGCAATAACTCCCCAAATAAGGAGAGAGCGGTAATTGGAATTCATATTCAGCCCACTTAATCAAATATAGATTTCAAACAGTTCCCCTTAACATATAACCTTGTCAGCCCCTTGCCAAGAGATGAGAAGCTGTTTATTTTCTTTTAGAGTAATTTTCCTTTATCTTTTCACCTTAATATTAAAAAAAGGTTCCACAACATTTACCAAGGCAGCATCTTCTCGTGAGGAAAGCCAATCGAAAGGTGCCATAATACGCTTGATGATAACATGTTTATGAACAACTGCTTGAGAAATCAACTCTGGAATATCATACCCTTTATGATTTGAGATCATCAGTAGCGATTGTAAAGAGGGAAAATGAGGCTTTTCAAGCTCAAAATCGCTATTTTTTAATAAAAATTTCAGCAGTTCTAAACTTGCGGCTCCAACCTTTATAGCCTCAGATCCATGATTTATGATTTTATAGCGCCCATCCCATATAAAAGTTTTATCTGGCTCAACGATAGCCTCTTTCATATTTCGCCCTTCACGCCACAAAGAAATTCCGTGCTTGTTATATTCAATAACAGAGCCCGCATAAGTAAAACGCTTCTTTTCTGGAGAATCGAGACAGAGTTTTTGAACAAGCATGCTTAATTTCTGATTGGGCAGCAAATAAAATCCCCCTCCCATCAACACAGCAAAAAGCCCCACCACGAAAGGAAAACCGGAATGTTTCTGTAAAAATAGCGCAGGCTTTGCTATGAAACAACGCCCATGTTGAACAGTAATATCCAGTGCTAAGATCAAATCAGCAATATTTTTTGCTTGTTGACGACGCTGCAATGCGGCTTCATTTATTTTTTGAGCAATATAAGCCAAATTTTGTGGAGAAAGAGATTGACGCACGCGCACACGTTCAAAATTGCGATCTTCATTGGTTGGATCATCAATCCATGTTTGTCCTTGTAAGCGTAAATAATTCCTTAATGTTTGGCGTTTTACACCAAGGAGTGGCCGAATCAAACGCACTTTTCTATGCAACAACGCCTCACGCGGAATACAGGATAAACCACGCTCATATAGGAGACCATCGGTTTTTTCGGCAATATTTTTTCTTGTTTCTCTGGCATGATCCTCATCACGTATACCCTCGGCTTCACCACGCATAGCACTGGTAAAAACACTGGCATAAACCTCATCATGCAGAGCACCAACGTTACCGTGCAACGCACCGGCAAAACCGCCCGCAGAAACTTCATCATGCATGGCACCAACTTCACCGTGCAACGCACCGGCAAAACCGCCCGCAGAAACTTCATCATGCAAAGCACCAACTTCACCGTGCAACGCACTGGTAAAACCGCCCGCAGAAACTTCATCATGCAAAGCACCAACTTCACCGTGCAACGCACCTCTATTCTTTTGGAGACGTTGATAACGCATTTGATAGGTTTCAACCTGATCATTGAGTGTATGGCCCGTCATAATAACTGATGCGCCTTGTTTTTGTGCTTCTTTAACCAAGAGATCATAGCGTGCAACACGAGCACTGGAAGCAATATGCGTCTTTGGTTTTTCACCTTCCCACCGCACAGCGATATGTTGAATTTGATGAACTCGACAAATTTTCGCAACAGTTTCTGCTTCACGCGTTGATTCTTTACGCAATTGATGATCAACCGTGACAACAATCATTTCTGGAGGAACTGAGAGAGTTTCCAAATGCTCTTTGACCAAAAACATCAAAGCCAAAGAATCACTTCCCCCTGAGACGGCAAGAATCAACTTCTGACATTGAATAAAATCCGATGTTTTAAAGAGATTTCTTGCCAGTCTAACGCACACCGAAAACGACCTCGCTATTTATTTTGCAGGTTTACAAAAAATAGACTCTAATGTTTTTTGACGTTTTGAATTTTTCACAAAATGAGCACAATCGTCTTTATTTGGCTCAAGAGCAACCATACTTCTTGCTAATTTCAGCAAAATCTCGGAGGTATAGAGCTTCTTTTTATCTGCATACCATGCGGTAAGATAAACTTGTGCTGCTTCATGATAGCGTTTTTGTCCCAACAAAGATTCGGCCAACCAAAATAAAGCATCATCACTCAAAGAATCTTTTTTGTAACGATTTTGAAAAGCGCAAAAGCTTTTTTCAGCATCAACATAGTTGGCAGAACGAATAAAATCATACCCTTCCTTATACAAAGCTTTAGAAGAAGAAAGATTGTCACTCTGATATGCTTCAATTGGAGCACTTACTTCATGCGCTTTTTTAAAATGTTTAGTGTTTTCAGGATCATGGCTCTCCACCTTAGCTTCCACAGCAGCAACCTGTGTCTGATCACCTGCACTATGCTCCTGCTTCATCTCTTCTTTTACAGTCTGAGATTCTTCATCCACAGCGGACTTTTCAAAAGAACAAGAATAAACAGAAGAGTCTTTTGTATCAAAAAGCCCATGAAACTGCTTATTAACATTTTTTAGATTGTTATGCTCAAGCACCATTCGTATCTTATGCAAAAGCTTATCTAAATCATAATCTTTAAATAAAACCTGTTGATTCTCTAAAATAATCCCTTGGTGTTCCGCAACACTAGCGGCTTTTTCCTCCACGCTAGACGCTGCTTTATCAGCTGCTTCAGGCGCATCCTTCACTGCATCGACAGCCTTATCAACAGCGTCAGTGGCTTTTTCCACCACGCTAGACGCTGCTTTATCAGCTGCTTCAGGTGC